>CAZBMC010000074.1:2750-4435 GCA_964493065.1 uncultured Gammaproteobacteria bacterium | reverse complement strand
CCAATGATGTGCAGGTCTTGGTTGGTTCGGACAACCCCATTGATGAACGCTGCAGCTTGCTGGTCATTCGCCCCGCACAGGTGGAAGATCGGGTGTTTGCCCTACTGGGCCCCATGCGCATGGACTACGACCGTTTGCTCCCCCTTGTCCGCTTTACCCGTACGTTAATTTAAAAGTTGTATGACGGACGCACCTGCGCAGCCACAACCCGAAACCGAACTGGAGAAAATGCAGAAACAGAACCAAGAGTACTTGGATGGCTGGAAGCGCGCCAAGGCAGACTACCTGAACCTGAAGCGAGACAGCGAGAAGGAGAAAATGGAAATTGTGCAGTTTGCCAACGCCGGGTTACTCATTGAGCTCTTTCCCATCTACGACAATCTGAAAACTGCCCTGAAGCACATCCCCGAAGGCCAGCAGAAGGAAGCTTGGGCCCAGGGGTTCCAGCACATTCTCCGGCAGTTCAAAGATTTTCTGAGCACCTTGAAGGTAGAAGAGATTGCCACGGAAGGGAAGCAGTTTGACCCGCTACTGCACGAAGCTGTAGGAAAGGAGAAGCGTGAAGGTATCCCCAGCGGGCAAATTCTGGACGAACAGCAATCCGGCTTCACCTTACAAGGGAAAGTGATCAGACATGCGAAGGTAATTGTGAGCGAGTAATCTCGTGAACAATTATCCTGAGGCCAGTAGGCCGAAGGATCTTGAAAGTAAAATGCACACAAGATTCTTCGAAGACTCAGAATGACAATAGAATATCTCACCCCTTAACCCATATACACATATGCCGATAGTCAAATGGACACCTGCAGGAAACATCTTCGATGATATGGACAGCATGTTCAACGATGCCTGGTTGCCCGTCATGCGCCAAAACTTTGCTCCTGCCGCAGACGTGTACGAAGACAAGGACAACGTGGTGGTGGAAATGCCCCTGGCGAACATTGATCCGCAGAAAGTGGACATCACCGTGGAGAACAACGTCCTCACCGTCTCCGGGAAGTCAGAGCACAAGTCGGAAGTCGACGAGAAGAGCTACTACCGCAAAGAGATCCGCACGGGTTCCTTCAGTCGCACCATCGCCCTGCCCAAGAGCGTGCGTGGCGACAAGGCCGAAGCGAGCTATGATAAAGGAGTATTGAAGATCGTCGTTCCCAAGGCAGAGGAAGCTAAGCCGAAGACGATTAAGGTCCAAGTCAAATAAGCACGACGAATTACCACCCCCTGCCCCTCCTCGACGAGGAGGGGATAGGGAGGTGGAAAGTGCCACCAGCATGATGATTGTCACCTCTTGTGTCCCCTCCTTGCATAAGGAGGGGACAAAGGGGAGGTAATCCTCTCTCCATCGCCAACCTCTACCAATACATCAATCCTTACCCAAACCTTCAACCTCTCCAACCATGCCCCAATTCCAGTTTCCAACTTTCAACCAGGAAAACAAGCCAGACCATCTGCGCTTGGATGGGCATTGCCCAAACTGCGGTAAGCTGTTCGACTTCCGCAAAACTCAGGTGTTGGCGGAGGAGCAGGGCGTGACCCTCATGTACCTGAAGTGCAGCCAGTGCGCCTTGGCCGCCGTGGCCACCATGACCATGTCACCCCAGGGGCTGATGTTCCGCGGCTTGGTGACTGACCTGACGGCGCAGGACGTGCTGCATATTAGCGTCAATCGTATCTTGAGCATCGCC
>CAZBMC010000074.1:0-2740 GCA_964493065.1 uncultured Gammaproteobacteria bacterium | reverse complement strand
AAAGACCAAGGCAGCGTGTCATCGGATGACATTGTGGATCTGCACATGCATCTGGACTCAGACTCGTTCACATTCTCTTGATAACGGTATACGGTGAAGGGTATCGCCACCCGTATCGTAGTATGCATTCGTCAAACGTATTTCGGAACGTCAAACGGAAGCCGAAACCGAATGCCGATACGGGCCGCGACACCGTACTCCCATAGCCGCGCCACCCAACTCATTTTACTTCCAATTACTCATTAATCTCTCAAACAGTATGTCTAAGATCTTAGGTATCGACCTCGGTACAACCAACTCCTGCATGGCCATCATTGAAGGTGGCGAACCAAAAGTGCTGGAGAACAAAGAAGGCAACCGCACCACCCCGTCCGTTGTGGCCGTGTCCAAAACCGGCGAACGCCTGGTTGGCCAAGTGGCCAAGCGCCAGGCCGTCGTCAACCCAGAAAATACCCTCTACTCCATCAAGCGTTTGATTGGCCGGCGGTGGGATGACGAAGAAGTTCAGCGCGACCTGAAAATTCTGCCCTTCAAGCTGAAGCAAGCTGGCGATGGCGTGAAAGTTGTTTTGCAAGGCAAAGAACTGGCGCCGCAGGAAATCTCCGCTATGGTCTTGCAGAAGATGCGGGAAGACGCGGAAGCCAAGCTGGGTGAGAAAATCACCGAAGCCGTGATTACCGTACCCGCCTACTTTGACGACAGTCAGCGCCAAGCCACCAAAGACGCCGGCGAAATTGCCGGCCTGAAAGTGAAGCGGATTATCAACGAGCCCACCGCAGCCGCACTGGCCTATGGGTTCAACAAGAAGAAGGATGAGAAAATCGCGGTCTACGACCTGGGCGGCGGTACCTTTGACATTTCCATTCTGGAAGTGAGCAATGACACCGTGGAAGTGAAAGCCACGAACGGCGACACCCACCTGGGTGGCGATGACTTTGACCAAATCATCATTCACTGGATTATTGACGAGTTTAAGAAAGACCAGGGGATTGACCTGGGCAAAGACCAGATGGCCTTGCAGCGCTTGAAGGAGTCTGCAGAAAAAGCCAAGCACGAACTGTCCACCACCACGGAAACGGAAATCAACCAGCCCTTCATTACCACCGACGCGTCCGGCCCCAAGCACTTGGCCCTCAAACTCACCCGCGCCAAGTTGGAGCAGCTGGTGGGTGACCTGGTGGAAAAGACGTTGGAGCCAACCAAGAAAGCCCTGGCTGATGCCGGCCTCAAAGCCAGTGACATCAATGAAGTGATCATGGTGGGTGGCATGACCCGCATGCCCCTGGTTCAATCTACAGTTGAAAAATTCTTTGGCAAAAAGCCCCACCTGGGCGTGAACCCAGACGAAGTAGTAGCTGTGGGCGCCGCAGTCCAAGCCGGTGTGCTCCAAGGTGAAGTGCGCGATGTGCTGCTCTTGGACGTCACCCCGCTCACCCTCGGTCTGGAAACCCTGGGCGGCGTGTCCACACCGTTGATTGACCGCAACACCACCATTCCCACCAGCAAGTCCCAAGTCTTTTCCACTGCCGCGGACAACCAGACCAGCGTGGAAATTCACGTGCTGCAAGGGGAGCGCCCAATGGCCAATGACAACAAGTCCCTGGGCCGGTTCATCCTCAGCGGCATTCCGCCGTCACCCCGCGGCGTGCCCCAGGTGGAAGTCACCTTTGACATTGACGCCAACGGCATCCTGAATGTGAAAGCTAAGGACAAGGCCAGCAACTAGGAGCAGAGCAGTACCATCACCGCGTCGTCTGGCTTGTCCAAGGACGAGGTGGAGAAGATGAAGCAGGAAGCGCAGGTCCACGCCGAAGAGGACAAGAAGAAGCGCGAGGTTATTGATACGCGCAACATGGCGGACAGCCTGGTCTTCACTGCGGAGAAGAGCCTGAAAGACGCGGGCGACAAAGTCCCAGCCGACGTGAAGAAGGAGATTGAAGACAAGATTGAAGCCGTGAAAAAGGTGAAAGACGGGGATGATAAGGATGCAATAAAGAAAGCCACGGATGACCTGGGTCAGACCATCCAGAAGATTGGCCAGGCGATGTATAAGGGACAGGAACAGGCTCAACCGGGAACTGGGAACCAAGAACAGGGAACCGGAGCAGATAAGTCCGGCGGAGCCGGATCCGCCTCTGGCGGAGATGACAAAGGGCCAGTGGATGCGAAGTATGAGGAAGTGAAGAAATAGGAATATACTCTAGGGGCCTCGAAAGAGGTCTCTAGCTTAATAAATAATGATACCAATGGGCATATTCGACTTTTTACTCCCTACACCAGCCAGTCATGCGCGAGCTACATGTCGCGCAATGCTTAGATCGTATAATGTACAGTTAGGCGCCATTCGTTCCATTTGTTAGCATACAATATATGAGTAAGAAACCCATTGCCAAATCAAAGAAAAACAGTAAGTCCCACGTTCATATTTTTGATATACCGCTAAAATACTTTCCCCGCGCGCGAGGCAATCAATCAAAAAAACATCGTGATGAAGTGGTCCGGATGGTAAGCAGTTTAAGTTATACAGACGACCAAATACAATATACCGGGCAAATTTGTCTCTTCAACGTAAAGTCTATCCCTAGAAAGTCTGGTTTTGTCCCCATACGATCTCAAGTATTTAGATACATGCAGGAATTTGTTTACCACTACGAGAACTACTGCTTCAGACTTTACTCTTTCAGAGAAAAGATTCTAATGTTCATTAATGAAATGTTGGATTTAGGGTTCAAAGGAAGAG
>CAZBMC010000073.1:0-4561 GCA_964493065.1 uncultured Gammaproteobacteria bacterium | reverse complement strand
AGATACCAGCGGGTCGGCTATTGCGCCAGTGGTGGAAGGGACGCGGAGTTTCTTGCTGGATATCCAAGCCTTGGTGAGTCCAACGGTGTTTGGCTACCCCCGGCGGGTCGCCGCTGGGTTTGACCTGAATCGTTTACAGTTGCTCATTGCCGTGCTGATGAAGCGCGCGGGTTTGGGGCTGGGGAACCAAGACGTGCACTTGAATGTCGTTGGTGGTTTCCGCATTGATGAGCCAGCTGTAGATTTAGCCGTATGCTTGGCCATTGCTTCTTCGCTCCACAATGTTGCTTTGCCAGCTGGGGTGGCCGCCGTGGGTGAAGTTGGTTTGGGTGGAGAAGTGCGCGGGGTGAGTTTCTTTGAACGCCGCGCTGGTGAATGTCAGAAGTTGAAGTTCACCAGCCTCCTGTGCCCACCAAACGCTAAAGCCGCGAATCTGAAGGGCATTCGTTTGGTACCAGTGAAGACGGTCGCGGATGCTCTGCGGGTGCTGAAGATAGTGTAGGAAAGCCATAGAGCCGTAAAGCTGTAGAGCTATAGAGGCTTCTAATATATACCAGAGCGACTTTTCTCTTGTCCGCCTATGGCGGGAAGCCGCGGTGGCTTGTTAGTGACGAACGGGTTTGTCTGTGAATTTTTTCTCTCCTTGTCATTCTGAGTCTTCGAAGAATCTCCGAAGTTGTTACATAGTCAGGAGATCCTTCACTTCGCTTGGCTGCGTTCAGGATGACAGAAAAAAAGAGAGCCCCTTCCTGAGGCTCTCGATGAATTTGCGATTTTGGTTTTTTACGCCTGTTCCAGTTGTGATAGTGCCACACGTTCGTGATCGGTTTTCAGGTCCTCGAGAATGGCACTAATCTCGAGGTTTCGGAATGGCATTTTGAGTTTTTTGCCCGCATCAGTCGGGAGGAACTTGATGGTTTCGGCACCGGTAATGATGCACGAAAGAATGTGCGAGGAAAAAAGCGCGCTTGGCTCCATTCGGCCACAATCAGCAGCGAGCGTGCCACACTTTGAGCAGCCGCAGATGTCTTTCTTCACCCGGCCATTGACCGTGATTCGTCCTAAAAGGATTTTTGACGATGCACAGTTGTGTCCATCAGTTTTGGCGGCTTCGTTGGGCGGCGGATCCAGACCAAGCTGGTCAAATTTGTTAATGAGAAGATCCCGATCCTCCGCCGGAAGGTGGTGGAATGTGGTCATTAAACCTCCTAGTTGAAATGTGCAGTTTTTCCGTCGTCCTGACGAAAGTGAGGGTTTTATGCAACGCAAAAAAGCGATGCGGTTTCTGTACCCCCATGATACGCCTTGGATTGGATACGTCAAGGTTACGAATAGGGAAGGGAAAACGGAATACGGTATCGCGACCCGTATCGGCATTGGGGGTAGGGTTTCGTGATAGGTTGGATTGCAGCTTATTGTTTCTACATCGATTGCCGTCATTCGTCTAACGTATCTCGATACGGGCGGCGATACCTTTCGCCGTAAGCCGCCTTTTACTCCGGGTGCAACAGGCTTCGTTTTTCCGCTACCAGTGTGGCCAGTTGCGGTACACTTGCCAGTTGCGGGTCGGTTTTGAGGAGGGTCGTCGCTGCGGTTCGGGTTTCTTCCACCAGTTTTTGGTCAGATAGCCTGGCCACCCGGAAGGGCTGGAACCCGCTTTGCTGAATCCCCCAGATTTCGCCGGGGCCACGCCGAGCCAGATCTTCTTCAGCAAGTTTGAAACCATCCTGGGTGGTGGCTAGCACACCCAAGCGCTCCTTCGTTTCTGGGTCGGAAGCTTCCGTGGCCAGGAAGCAGGTACTGGGCTGACTGCCGCGGCCAATGCGGCCACGGAATTGGTGCAATTGTGCCAAGCCAAAGTGTTCTGCGCCTTCAATGAGCATCACTGTGGCATTCGGAATGTCCACACCAACTTCCACCACGGCGGTGGCGACCAGAACCTGCGTCTTCCCCTCGGTGAATGCTACCATTGCTGCTTCCTTGTCCTTGCTGGTGAGTTTGCCGTGCACCAAGCCAATGCGGAGGCTGGGGAGCATATCTTTGCGTAGCCGGTCATACTCTACGGTAGCGGATTTGGCACCCAGCGGGTCATCGGTAATGCGCGGGCAAATGACAAAGGCTTGTTCCCCAGCCGAACAGCGTTCCCGGATGTGTGCATAGGCGCGTTCCCGCTGTTTCCCGTCCAGGACGATGGTACGGACTGGTTTGCGCTCTGCTGGCAGGTGGGGGATGCGTGAGGTACTTAAATCGCCGTAGACGGTCAGTGCCAGTGTGCGGGGAATGGGCGTGGCAGTCAGCGAGAGAAAATGGGGGATACCTTGGCTTCCAGCCGCGCGCAGGGTTTTCCGCTGCTCCACCCCAAAGCGATGCTGTTCGTCGACCACCACCAGTGCCAGGGAGTGGAAAGTAACACCTTTACTGAGCAAGGCGTGCGTACCAATGACGAGATCCACTTTTTTTTCGGCCAGGAGTTCCAACAGGGCTGGGCGGCTGAGGGCTTTGTCCGGCTGCGTACTCACTTGCTTGCTCGCCTGCGTGAAGAGCGCCACCCGGGTGTTGAAGGGTTTGAGCAGTTGGGTGAGTTTTTGGTAATGCTGTCGCGCTAGGATTTCCGTTGGTGCCAAGTATGCAGTTTGGAATCCAGCGGTTGTCACATTCAGAATGGCGATAGCTGCCACCACGGTTTTCCCTGAACCCACATCCCCTTCCAGCAGCCGGTTCATGGGTGCGGGTTGGTCCATGTCTTGCAGAATGTCCCAGGCAGAACGCTTTTGCCCAGGCGTGAGGGTGAAGGGGAGTCGCTGCACAAATTCCACAGTCTGCTGCTGATTGAAAGGGATGCGGACACTGGGCTCGGCGGCCAAGCTCGTCCGTTCTTGCTGCACCGCCAGGTGCACCACCAGGAGTTCGTCAAAGCCTAGCCGGTGTCGGGCTGCCTGCACGTCGCCAAAGTTTGCTGGGTGGTGGATGAGCTGGAGCGCGCGGCTGAGGCTCAGGAGTTCGTACGCATCTCGAACCGTGGCCGGGAGGATATCCTCCAGGTCGTGCACAACTGACAAGCACTGCGCAATCCAGTTGCGCAGCTGCTTCTGTGTCAGCCCATCCGTGAGTGGGTAAATGGGAATAAGCCCGGCGGCGTGTAGGGGATTGTCGCGCTTCTCCCAGGTGGGGTTCACCAGTGTCGTACCAAAGATATTCGTTTCCACTTTGCCTGCCAACCACAGCACATCACCCGGGTGCAGAGCTTTGGCCAGGAAGGGCTGGTTGAACCAGACAAGCTTGATACTCCCCGTGTCATCCGCCACAATGGCCTCCGTGACCAGCATGCGTTTGCGCTTGGCTGCGCGGCGGGAGGAAATGAGCTGGATGCGGCCACGGATGGACACAGTGCTGTTGCCTCGGACATCAGCAATGTGCTCCACCCGGGACAGATCTTCGTACCGGAATGGTAGGTGCCACAGCAAGTCAGCCACCGTGGCAATGCCAAGTTTCTTCAACCGGTTCGCAGCCGTGGGGCCAACGCCGGTGAGGGTGCCAATAGGTGATTCTGGTCGCAGCATAGATTCAGTGTACCATTTTTGGGTAGCAAAAAAGTCGATGTATGTGTCGCGGGGCCCCCAGAAACGTGGCACGGACTGAGCGGAGCGAAGGAGTACGCGTTTCTGGGGAAAGCGGCACACGTGTGGAATCCGAAGCAGGCTCGCGAATGCGTGCATGCGGAGGGTGGAACACGTGATGACGCGTGGTGCGCTCGACAGGAGTCGAACCTGTGACCTCAAGCTCCGCAAGCTTGCGCTCTATCCAGCTGAGCTACGAGCGCGCACAATGTTGCTGAATGCTCTACATTCCTACCATACCCTAGCGGGAGCTGGCAAGCCTAAATCTTAAAGGTTCGAGCAAGACGATCGGTTAAATCCTCAGTTTCTCTATCCAGGTCTTCCCGAATGTACTTCTGCAGCACCGCCCGTACCCGGAGTGGATTTTGGTCTTGCAGCGGAATGGGGTAGCTGGGCCGGATCCCACTCTTGAAGGTCAGGTAAAGCATTTTCACCGTAGGTGGCTCGTAGGCAATCCAAAAGGTGGCAAATTCTCGGAAGCGAAACTCACGGTCGTGGATTTTTATTCCATCTTCATTCGCCTCAAAGGTCACGCGCTCTGGAACTCGAAATTGCCGAGCAACCATCACCACCGCAAAGAGGACGATGATCACTGCGAACAGGTAATTTCGATTTATGAAGGAGTACACCAGTAACGCTACCAGGATAACACCCAGACCAATATACCAAACCATACTCCGATCATGCTGGACGAATGACGGAAATTCCCACCGGAGGAGTGGGCTTTGCGGTTGCTGATTCTCCGTAGCATTGCTAGGATTGTCCATACGGGGTAGAGTATACCACGAAATAGTCTATTCTGGAGAGGTGGCCGAGTGGCTGAAGGCGGCAGGTTGCTAACCTGTTATACGGCTTTAAAACCGTATCGAGAGTTCGAATCTCTCCCTCTCCGCCAGCCTTCGCCCTTTGCGGGCTTCGGCTGGCAGGCCAATATCATTTACCTT
>CAZBMC010000072.1:0-4570 GCA_964493065.1 uncultured Gammaproteobacteria bacterium | reverse complement strand
TTGTCCGGCTCCCCAGCCTTGGGCTTGGTACAGTTCACTGCCTTGGCTAGGAGGCGGGCAGTGCTGGTTTTGCCCACCCCGCGCGGGCCGGAAAAAAGGTAGGCATGGCTAAGCTGCTGCCGGGTGATTTCACTCTGCAACGTCCTGGTTATATGCTCCTGGCCAATGAGGTCAGCGAAGCGTTGGGGCCGGTACTTGCGGTAGAGGGTTTGGGAGCTCATCGTAGGCCTAGTGTAGCGCAGGATTCCGGGGTGGGCAATGCGCTTTTTAGTATGCTAGGGTTAGGCATATGGAAATCATCACTGTCAAACCCAGGGGGTTTTGCGCCGGGGTCGACCGGGCCATTGATATTGTGGAATTGGCCCTGCACATCCACGGGGCACCGGTGTTTATGAAGCACCAGATTGTCCACAATACCTACGTAGTGGAGCGGCTGTGTGCCAAAGGGGCAATTTTTGTGGAGGACTTATCGGAAATTCCTGATGGGAGTGTGACAGTGCTCAGCGCTCACGGTGTGCCGCCCTCTTTGCGTGAGCGAGCGAAAGTGAAGAATCTGCAAGTCATTGATGCGACTTGCCCTTTGGTGACCCGTGTCCATTTGGAAGCCATTCGCTACAGCCGGGAAGGGTACAGCATTCTGCTCGTCGGCCACCGTGGGCATGTGGAAATGGAAGGGACAATGGGCGAGGCGCCAACGGTCACCCAACTGGTGCATGATAAGGAAGACGCAGAACATGTGCAGGTGCCGGATCCGAACCGCGTGGTTGCCCTGTCGCAAACCACGTTGAGCATTGATGACGTAGCGGAGATCATGCAAATTTTGCAACGTCGATTTCCAAACCTGACCACCCCGCCTAAGGGCGATATTTGTTACGCCACGACCAACCGGCAAGCGGCAGTGAAAGTACTGGCTGAAAAAGTAGATGTGGTTTTGGTCGTCGGCTCCACCACCAGTTCCAATGCAAACCGCTTGCGAGAAGTTGCAGAGCGTTTAGGGACGCAGGCGTACTTGGTGAATGGGCCAGACCAGGTGCAGCAAGACTGGTTTGCTAATGCCAAAGCCATTGGCATCACCTCCGGCGCCTCCACACCAGAAGATGTTTTCCAGGAAGTCGCGAATCGCGTAAAGGAAATGACCAAAGGTGAAGTGAAAGATCTGGAAGCGCTGCAAGAAGAAGTCTGGTTTGCACTCCCGCCAGACTTGGTGAAAACTGCAAAGGACAAGCAAGTTGGGAATGATGTCCTGGACAAACACCTGATACAGGCCAATGCGAAGATGAAGGCTGCGTAGGGATTGTCGGTGGAGGGTTTAGGTGTGGCGGCGAGTATGGTTGGATGGTTTGGAATGAAGTATGGATTGAGGGCATAGGTCAAAGGTGGGACAATAGCACAACGTGGTGAATGGATTCATCATTCCTCTCTATCTGGTAAGGTACAAGCAATGCGGATGGCAAAGACAAAACTCGTGCAGAGGAAGTTACTGACGTGGTTTAGTAAACACCGGCGGGATTTGCCGTGGCGGAAAACCAAGAATCCGTACCACATTTTGGTGTCGGAAATTATGCTACAGCAAACCCAGGTTGATCGAGTTATTCCTAAGTACCAAGCTTTTCTCAAACGTTTTCCTTCCCTTATTGCATTGGCCAGGGCGCAGCAGGCAAGTGTCATTGCCCTGTGGGCTGGGTTGGGGTACAACCGTCGGGCGCGGCATTTACACCAGTTGGCGAAGATTGTTGTCCGAGATTATAAGGGTAAGCTCCCGGCGCAACCCGCGCTCCTACAGACTTTACCTGGGATTGGTCCGTACACTGCAGCAGCCGTTGCTTGTTTTGCGTATAGCGCACCAGTAGCGTTAGTGGATGTGAATGTCCGCCGGGTGTTGGGACGGATTTCCCATGGCGTTGATGGTCCGAAGAAATTATCCGAGGCTACGCTGTGGAGACTTGCAGGGTCAATGGTTCCACCCAAACACGCGGTTGCCTGGAATTCCAGTCTTATGGATTTTGGCGCAACCGTGTGTACCAAGCGCAGTCCGAAATGCGCCACGTGCCCTTTGCAAAAACAGTGTGCAGCGTATCCAGCGATGCTCACACAGACTATTGTCCAGGAAAAGAAAGAGGTGTTCCACAATTCCAACCGGTTTTGGCGTGGGAAAATGATTCAGTATTTGCTTAAACAACCCCGACGTACGGCACGCATCGCGGCTTTACATCATGTCATGGTCACCTCGGGACTGGAGCCAATCCGATGTGACGTGCTACTCCAGACATTAGCAAAGGACGGACTGGTACAAATGCGGCGCAAACGAGTGAGTTTATAGTTTGGCAAAAACCAGGTACAATAGAGCATATGGCTGCCCTGCATACCCGCGTCAACAAAGAGATCCGAGAGGTAGTCTTTGGCATTGAAGACAGTCTAGTTTCCACCATGGGGGTGGTAACCGGCGTTGCTGGCGGCACGCAAACACGCGGCGCAATTATTGTTGCCGGTTTAGTGATCATCGTGGTTGAGGCCGTATCCATGGCAGCTGGAAGTTACCTTTCTTCAAAGTCCAAGCGGGAGTCCGATGAAGCTGCGTTACGGAAAATTCGGGAGTTCATTAAAGCCAAGCCAGAACATGCCCGGAGTGAGCTGGAAGAAATTTACACACATCGCGGATTTGATGCCTCCGAAGTTGCGCTCCTGATGAAAAAGGTGACGAGTAATCCAAAGCTGTGGGCAGAGGAGATGAATGCACACCATTCGCACATTGATTTACCGCAGCACGAACACCCCGGCCGGAATGCTTGGTACATGGGAATCTCGTACATCCTGGCAGGGATTATTCCCATTGCCCCGTACTTCCTTTTCTCTGTCAACACAGCAATTCCGATTGGTGTTGTGCTTACGGCAATTGGTTTATTCTGCTTGGGGGTTGTCAAAGCGAAAATTGTCCAACGTCCAGCACTCCGGAGCGGCGTTGAAATGCTCATCATCTCGCTCGTTGCTGCTGGCATTGGGTACGGCATTGGCCGCGTGGCAGGAAATATTTTTGGGGCATAAGGCATGCTGCTGGTTTCAATTCTGACAATTGGGAAACCAACGGCAATGGTTCAGCCTTTGGTGCAGCACTACCAAAAAATGTTAGGCGGTTTTGCGCAATGCAAACTCGTCCATCTCCCAGAGTCTACGGTTCGCGGTGTAACACAGGCACAAGCGGCCGATGCACAAGCTTTTACAAAGGCTATTCCCAAAGGGAGCCACGTTATTGCCTTGGATGTTGAGGGAAAGACGTTGCTTACTCACCAATTTGCTCAGGCCTTGAAGAAGTGCGAGGATCAAGGTGAGCACGTGGTTTTCCTTATTGGCGGGCCAGATGGGTTTGCGCCAGATTTTTTGCAGCAATACCAACGTTGGTCTCTATCCAGCCTCACCTTTCCGCACCAACTAGCTGTTGTCATGCTGCTGGAGCAAATGTATCGGGGCTTGACCATCATCCATGGGAAGGCGTACCATCGTTGACCATCGCGTACATTATCCGTAAAGTACACCTATGGTAACCAAAGAAGACGTGCTCAAAGTCCTGCGCACCTGCGATGATCCTGAATTGGGGATTAACGTGGTTGAGTTAGGTTTGATTTATGAGATCAAGATTAGCCCAGAAGCCCAGGTGCATGTTGTCATGACGCTCACCACGCCAGGTTGCCCACTGCTGGATTACTTTGTGGATACTACGTCCAGTAAGATCCGGGGCTTGCCCGGGGTGAAAGACGCCAAGGTGGAAATTACCTTTGACCCACCCTGGGACCAGAGCAAGATGACCGAAGAAGCCCGAGCGCAATTAGGGTTAGATTAGAAAGGAGTGAGGACTTGACATAATTGTCATTATCCACTACGCTGTACTATCAAAACAGAAGTTGGCACACTTTCCAGGAGGGATAATGGAAGGAATCATCAACCCAGAAACCGTCGCATTGATTCAAAGCAAGTTGCAGCAGGGAGCTGCAAAACTTACAAAAATGCCTGAAACAATTCCTGCTGACTTTGATCAGCAGAAAATGTATGCCGATGAGGCTGCACACCGTCGGAAACGCTCGGAGCGAAAGAAGAAAAAGAAAAAGTAGCTGCTCATCATTGGAAACCTCGCAATCGCGAGGTTTTCTCTTGTAGTTGACATATGCAACTGAGTTACATACGCTTTGTACATACGATACACGCAAGTATCTAGATATATTTGTTTGGTCCCTCTTTCTCCGTAGCTGTCTGGTCATCGCTTTGTCACTGCATATACCCATGTCCATTTGGTTCCCAACCCTGCTCAGTGTATTCATCATCAGCCTAGTCTCGCTCATTGGGGTTTTTTCGCTCACCTTGGCTTTGGATAAACTGCGGAAGTGGTTGCTGTACCTGGTGAGTTTTGCGGCCGGCGCGTTGTTGGGTGACGCATTTTTACACTTACTTCCAGAAGCGGTGGAGATTAGCTCCATCGAACGTGTGTCCGTACTTATATTGGTCGGCATTGTGGTATTTTTCTTTTTGGAAAAAGTAATATTTTGGCGCCACTGCCATTTTCCAACCACGGAGCAACATG
>CAZBMC010000071.1:0-4708 GCA_964493065.1 uncultured Gammaproteobacteria bacterium | reverse complement strand
GGCTTGCCGTTCCGCGCTCGTTTCACCAGCTCTTTCCATGGGCCAAGAGCCGGCTTCTTCTTTGGCATGCCAAACTGCGCGAAAATCGTTTTGGAAATGTCATACTTTTCCAAATGCAGGGGGACTTCGTAAATACTCTTCGCGGTTTGCGCCGGAATAACCGCTGTGAGTGGCACATTGCAGAACAAGCTTAATTTCTCTAGGTGCTCTTTGTGGATCGGCTCATCTGCCCGCGCAATGATAACGTCGGGTTGAATCCCCGCACGTTGCAGTTCCCGCACCGATGCCTGTGCAGGTTTCGTTTTCAATTCCCGCGTCGCTTTCAGGAATGGAAGTAACGCAACGTGGACGAACAGCACCTGGTTGCCAAATTCATTCCGCATTTGCCGAGCTGCTTCCAAGAATGGCTCACCTTCAATGTCGCCAACCGTGCCACCAATTTCCATGATCAGCACGTCCGGCTGCTGCTCGGCAACAACATCCTGAATAGACTGCTTAATGGCGTTGGTAATGTGCGGCACAATTTGGATGGTCTTGCCCAGGTACCGCCCAGCCCGTTCCTGCGTGATAACCCGTTGGTACAGCTGGCCGGTGGAAACCGAAGATGAACGTGACAGCCGGACATCCAAAAACCGTTCATAGTGCCCCAGGTCTAAATCTGTTTCCGTACCATCGTCCAGCACAAACACTTCCCCGTGCTGGTACGGATTCATAGTCCCGGGATCCACGTTCAGGTAAGGGTCAAACTTAATGGAGAAAACCTCCAATTTACTTGCCTTGAGGATCGCCCCAATTGATGCTGCCGCAATCCCCTTGCCTAAGCCGGAGCACACGCCACCGGTAACGAAAATGTAAGAGGTTTTGCGTGCAGCAGTCATACAGTCAGTATAAAGGAAAGGTGTGGGTTGGTGGTAGTGCAATTGACGGTGAATGTCCCGGTACTCTTAATGGTCGGCAGTTGCTCCAGGACGGCTTTCGGAATTGGCATTCCGCACTGCTTTGCGAGATGTTCGGCAATGTATTTTGGAGTAAGCGCGGCGTACAACGTCCCTTGTGCATTCGCCTTCGCAGGGAGCGAGAAGGTTTTCCCTTGAAGTAAGTGCAGCACCGCTTCTGCCTGCTGCGCTGCTTTGGCTTTCACATGTTGTTCACGCTGCACTCTGGCGGCTTGCGTTGCCAGATGGCTGGCGGTCGCTGGCTCAGCCAGCTTCCGGGGAAAAAGGAAATTCCTAGCATACCCCTCAGCCACCTCAGCAATATCTCCTGGTTTGTGGGGTGGGACTGCCTTGGTAAATAGGATTTTCATTGTTTTTCCAATAGGATTTTCACTGCCCGATCCAATTGCGGATCTGCACCATCTGCAGCCTGTTCAGGAATTTCCACCACCACATCTGGCACAATACCGGCTTTATCAATACTTCGCCCAAACGGGGTGTACCATCGGGCAATTGTGAGTTTGAGTTGCGAACCATCAGGCAAGGTTTCCAAAGTTTGCACACTCCCCTTGCCAAAAGTCTTCGTCCCAACCACGGTCGCACGTTTCGCATCTTGTAGTGCACCGGCAACAATTTCTGAAGCAGAAGCACTGCCACCATTGACGAGCACCACCATGGGTATATCCCCAAAGCGGGCGCTGCGAGTAGACCGTTCCACTTGCTCTTGTCCTTTTGCATCGCGCTCCCGCACCACCACTTCCTTCCCAATAAACTCACCAGTCACTTCAATAGCGGCATCGAGAAGGCCACCTGGGTTACTGCGAACGTCCAGAATAATCCCAGCCGGCGGCTTCAGTAAGATATCTCGAATCGCTGTGTCCAATTCTGGTAACGTTTGATCATTGAAACTAATGAGCCGGATGTAAGCAAGATCATGATCCAGCCGCTTTGTAGTGACTGTATCAAGCGTAATTTTCTCCCGGGTGACGGTAAATGATTTCTCTGCGTCGCCCCGAACAACGACAAGCAGTACTTTTGTCCCGGCTTTCCCCCGGATCCGCTGCACTGCTTCATCTAAACTCAGCGGCGCCACATCCTGGCCATCAATACTTACCAAAAGATCGCCAGGACGCAGACCTGCTCGTTCCGCAGGAGAATTTGGGAGCGGGGCAATAATTGCGAGGTTTTTCTCCTTAAAACCAATCTCCGCTCCAATCCCTTCAATGCTCAGGTTCAAATCAGCTGCAAATTGCTTGGCTGCGGTTGGGGTAAAGAATGTAGAGTACGGATCTCCAAGACTGTCCACAATCCCTGAAAGTGCACCGTAGAACAGCGCAGTCTGATCAACTGGCTGCTGCACGTAGCTTTGCTGGATACTTTCCAGGGTTTTATCAAGCACAGCCTGGTTCGCCGGCTGCACGCCCAAACGCTCCTGCAAAGCAGAGATACCAGTTTTCCCGCCAAAACTCTGCATCGCTGAACCGTAGCCCGCGACATACCCGATGAGAAGTAGTGCAAGGACGAGGAAAACCCAAAACCCAGCCCGTCGCCTACGGGGTACTACTGGCGGCATGTTGGTAAATGGATCAGTCATGACGGGTGATAGTAGCGCCAAGTTGCCGTAAGCGTGATTCAAGTTGCACGTACCCGCGGTCCAGGTGCTCAATTCCATGCACCGTGGATGTTCCCTCTGCAAGTAAAGCTGCGATCACATGTGCAATACCTGCACGGATATCAGGAATTTCTAAGGTCGCTGCGTGCAATGGTGTTGCCCCAGATATAGTTGCAAAGTGCTGGGCATGCCGACCAGCAAAACGACACGAAGTAACACCGCAATCAGCACTCACAACAATATTCGCCCCCATATTGCCCAAATCACGCGTATACCCAAAACGATCTTCATAGATAGTTTCGTGCACATGGGAAATACCGTCCGCTTGGGTGAGGACGGTTATCATGGGCTGCTGCCAGTCAGTCATAAACCCTGGGTGCGTATCGGTCGTAATATCCACAGGCTGGAGTGCACCTTGACGCCAGAACCGAATCCCATCTGGCTGCACTTCGTAGTGCGCACCAATTTTTCGCACCACATTTAAAAAACTAATCAGATGCTGGTGCTCAGCTCCTTCAATGAAAATGTCTCCGCCCGTGCCAATGGCTGCAGCAGCAAAAGACACCACTTCGTTTCGGTCGCTGAGTACCCTGTGTGTTGCGCCGTGGAGTTTCTGTACCCCATCAATTTCAATCACCCGGTCAGCGCCCAAATGAATAATGGCGCCCATCTTCTGGAGAAACATGACTAGCTCCGTTATTTCAGGCTCCACAGCCGCATTCTCCAAACGGGTGTGACCTGCAGCACAGACTGCAGCAAAGAGTACGGTTTCGGTAGCGCCAACCGATGGAAATGGCAGTCGGAAAGTCGTGCCGTGTAAGCGTGTGGCATCTGCCACGTACGCTGCCTCGGTCTGCTCCACCTTTGCCCCCATATCCTGCAAAGCAGTGAGGTGAAAATCCACTGGCCGAGGGCCAATTTTGTCACCACCCAACACCGGCACCTCAGCATGCCCACCCCGGTGCAGCAGCGGTGCAATGGCGAGGATTGGTATGCGGTTCTTGCGGCTCAACGCCCGCACTTCAGCATTTTTAATGACTGGCGTATGCAAGTGTAACGTACTTCCCTCCCATTCTACCTGCGTCCCAATCCCCTGTAAGAGTTCAGCGGTAATGTCTGTGTCCCCTAGTTGCGGGCAGTTTTCAATTCGGCACGGTTCATCGGTCAACAGCGTTGCAACCATAAGTTTGGTTGCAGCGTTCTTGGCTCCGGCCACACGGGTTCGACCGGTGAGAGGAGTCCCGCCGGTAATCTGAAAGGAAGGCATATCCCCCTGAGTATACCGAATGTTTTTGCAATGTGCTACCCCAAATATGCTATGCTTCGGATATGCGGTTACTCCACCGACGTCTGCTTGCCTTGGCCTTCGCTTGCCTCTTCCTGGTTTGCGCGCCGTTAGCCGTCGCGTACAGTCGTGGCTACCGCTTTGACCCAAAGTCTTTTGACTTCTACAAAACAGGGGCGATTGTTCTCAGCGGGAAACCGAAGTCAGTCCTCATCCAGGTTACTGCCGAGCCGGGACGGACAAAATCCCTGCCGACGTCAATTCGGAATTTGCGTCCTGGCACGTACCAGCTCACCCTTTCTGCTCCAGAATATGAACCGTGGCAGCAGGAAGTGCGCGTCCGCGAAGGTGAAGCAACAATCCTGGACCCAGTGCAACTTTTCCGAACCCCTGTGTTTACCAATGTCCGAACAGCTATTGGCGCTGGGGCAAAGTTTGCACCCCAAGGCGGGAGTGTGGCTTGGCGTGAAGGTTCCAAACTTACGATTGCAACACCAACTGCGCTCACGACGTGCACGAGCATTCCTGCGGTAGTGAACTTCGTTTGGGACAACCAAGGGCAACGTCTCGTGATCCTTGGGAAAGACGATGTTGTCCTTGGCACGTGCTCAAAGCAAGGTACATGGGAGCCAATCCCAGAACCCCCAAGCGAGGTGCGATTTGCCAGTGCAGATAGCGTGGGATTGCTTGCGACCACGCCAACGGGCCTTGCATTGCTTCGTGGAAATACTTGGATCACTGCGCCAGTGAAGAACCTCAAACAAGCTGTGCTGGAAAACGGGAAAAGCTTGGTGCTTGTGCAGACTGTAAACACATTTTCATTGCTCCGGTACAACGACCAGCTGAAACTCACCAGCACGCAGCAGCTACCAGCAA
>CAZBMC010000070.1:0-4750 GCA_964493065.1 uncultured Gammaproteobacteria bacterium | reverse complement strand
CCGTCCGAGATGCGCTGCTGCACCGACCCACAACGGACCTGGATCTGGTGGTTCGTAATCTGCCAATTGACGAACTTCGCGAAGCACTTCGTTCCATTGGCACGGTGGATGAGAAAGGCGCGCGCTGGGGCGTGCTCAGCGTGACCATTGCTGGCGAAACCGTGGACGTTGCGCTGCCCCGCAGTGAGCAGACTGATACCAAAGGCGCGTACCATGACACGCATGCCGTCCCTGACCCAACGCTGCCAATGGAAACTGACTTACGGCGCCGCGACTTTACCATTAACGCCATGGCGGTCAATGCGCGAACCGGTGAACTAGTTGATCCCTTCCACGGGCAGGTGGATACCCAGCAGAAAACTTTGCGCACGGTTGGCAACCCCGAGGTTCGTTTTGCCGAAGATCACTCCCGCATCCTTCGTTGCTTGCGCCTGGCAACACAGCTGGGATTTGCCATAGAACCCATTACGTGGGAAGGTCTGTGCACGGTCGTGCACCAAGCTGGGCAACTGCAGATCCCCAAGCGCATTTGGGAACAGGAGTTTGCCAAAGCGAACGCTGATCTCCCTACTCTCCACGAATGGCTCCGCAAAGCCGGAATTGAACCTGTTCATGCTTGAACCACACATTATTTCTGAAACCCCTGACTACCTTGTGCTGGAGAAACCCAGTGGTTTGCTGGTGCATGCGGCGCCGCAACATCCGGAGGCTGACACGCTGGTAGACTGGCTGCAGACCAAGTACCCGGAAATCAAAGGCGTGGGCGAAGACCCCGAACGCCCGGGAATTGTACACCGGCTGGACCGTGACGTTTCTGGCGTCATGGTGGTGGCGCGCACCCAAATGATGTTCGACCATCTGAAGAAGCAATTCCAGAACCACGAGATTCAAAAAACCTACCTGGCGCTGGTGCACGGCGTGCCAGGAAAACCTGACGGTACCATTTCCTTCCCCCTGGGTCGTTCGCGCCGCAATGCTGGCCGCATGGCGTCTCAACCCAAACCCACAGATCATACTCGGGATGCCGTCACACACTTCGCAGTGAAGGAGCAGTTCACCCATCTGACACTCCTGGAGGTCACCATTGAGACCGGCCGCACTAATCAAATCCGCGCCCACCTGCTGGCCTTTGGTCTGCCCATTGTAGGGGACACGGTGTACGCCAGCCGCTGGGTGAAGCAGAAGGTGAAGTTTGACCGACCCTTCCTGCACAGCTGGAAGTTGGAGTTTGCCGACCTGTCGGACGTCCGACATGCCTTTGAATCACCTCTACCTGAGCAGCTCAACGACCTATTGGTACGCCTTCGGGCTTGACGAACCCCGCCGCAATCCGTACACTGCTACAGCATATGGATATTATCCGCGAAACCGCCAAAGCCAAGCTACGCACTGACCTGCCCACCCTGAAACCGGGGATGGTGGTGAAGGTGCACCAGAAGATTAAGGAGGGCGACAAAGAGCGCATTCAGGTCTTTGAAGGCACTATCCTGGACGTTCGCCATGGCCAAGGTTTGCATGGCACGTTCACCGTCCGCAAGGTCTCGGAGGGGATTGGCGTGGAACGCATTTTCCCCGTGCACGCACCCACGATTGCCAAAATTGATGTGGTGAAACAGTTCAAGGTCCGCCGCGCAACGCTGTCCCACCTCCGCAAGGGGTACCGGAAGCGTTTGAAGGAAGTGCGGAAGGAAGTCAAACCGAAGAAGTAAGTAACCGCCTGCCGCGGTGCTGAAATTGGTATACAGGCCAGCTTGAGGTGCTGGTGCCCGTAAGGGCGTGGAGGTTCAAGTCCTCTCCGCGGCACCAACTCGTTTTTTGATACGCGTCCCGCCGTTGGCGGGATGGGGGCAACCCCGTGCCCCGCTCAGCGGGGTCGTCCGCACCAGCTCGTTTCGCACATCGACCTGCGCGGGACGCGATTTTTCGCATCCCACTTCGGCCTCAACGCGAAGCCTCGCTTTACCCCACAAACCCGTTCTCCCCTTCGCGGACTCCGAGTCCGCTTCGTGTTTGTGGGGACCCCGGGACTTGAAGGGCAGCAACGATGCTGGGTATTTTTTGATTGCAATACACTTGCCCTTGACGCATAGGGCTTTTGATGCTAAGTTCATTCGAAACGAAAAAACCTTTGCACATGAAAAACCTACATGGAGGAGGAGTATGTCGAGTTTAGTAGAAATGCAGAAGATGATGATCATGCAGGCAGAAAATATGCTTGCCCTCCGCCTGCAAATGCCAGGAGCGGATCAGTCAAGAAATGGAGCGTACTTTTGCGTCATGGATGATAAAACCGGCCAAGTCATCTTCATCACCCGGATTGGGAAAATTGAGGAAGCCGAAGACCCTCAGTTTGACACAAAAGCAGACAAATATTTTTGTCTGGCCGCGGAAAAGGCTGCACGCCTTCGTGACAGCGACGATCTGAGCAGTTTCGCGAGCCGTGATCCTGAAAACGGAATGTGGGGTGGCGCCATCCGGACGAACGCTGACAAGACTGGCCTGATTCTCTCCTGTTCTGGCTTACCTGAGCTGGATGACGAAGCGGTTATGCTTTCAACCGCTGTACGCGAAAGCGTTATGGCAAAAGCAGACGCGGATACAGTTGCGCAAATTAGCAACAATGTAATGTTCTTCAATATGAATCAAACCGCGTAACCAACCTGATTGACGAGAGCCGGTGGACGAATGTTCCACCGGTTTTTTCTTTTCATACTTGTTTTTCTTGCTGCGTCCGCTATACTGCACTCTCCGCAAAAAACCTAACCCAAGAAAAAATCATGACTACTGTGCGCCGCCCAACTCCCAATGACGGAGACGCTATTGCTCGCCTCTTCATGGCAAAGTATCGCTTCAGCACGCTGGCAGAAGCACTTGATGCGTTCCAAGGTGAATGCCGACACCAGCATATGCGCATTGCTCTGGATGGTGAGCGGGTGATTGGCCTTATTTCCTGGCGGCCCCAAGGCGCAGCGCACCACGGCGTGGCAGAAGTCACTCGTTTGGCCGTGCTACGGAACTACCCCGATCCCATTGCAATAAAAGAGCAGCTCTTCGATGCTGCCCTAGCCGAAGCAGACTGGTACTTCCACCAACGCAGCAGCAAACTGCACAAAGTATTCTCCCTCATCCACGCCGACAACCAGCACCTAAAGCACTTCTTCAGCACCAAAGGCATGGAGCAGGAAGCCGTGCTCCGGAATCACTACCGCTTTGGCATGGATGAGCTGGTGTACTCCATGTTCGTGGCGTAAAAAAAGAGCCTGTTCGGTTTTTACCTACTAGGGCTCATACAATAGCCATTTAGTGTTTAGTCACTTTGGCCGTGGTCACCGCCGGCTCCATCGCAATCTGATTCGCCGCACGGGCAGTCATCTTCAGGACCGATGTAACGCCACATACTATTTTCTCCTCTCTGAACGTGGGCAGCCCCTAGTATAATCTGATCGTTCCAGCCGTCAAGGAATAAAAAGCACAGTGCTAATCCAACAACGCATCAATCTTCGCCGCCAGGATAAAGTCGTTCTCGTGTAACCCGCCAATCGCATGCGTCCACAAGGTGAAGTGGACTTTATTGTAGTGCACGGCAAAATCTGGGTGATGCCCTTCGGCTTCCGCCACCTTTTCCACTTTCCGCAAGAAGGCCATTGCATCACGGAAGTCCTTAAACTTCACTTCCCGCTGCAAGGTTGCGACGTGTTCACCATCTTCCGTTGTTAAAACTACTTTCCACTCCGGCACCTGCGGCAGTAATTTTTGCACTTCCGCATCGGTCAGCGTGGGTATGCCACCTTCGCACGGAACGCACTTTTTGGTAGTCAGGGATGAAGTCATAATAAATTATTCTTACTGACTCGTAGTATAGCAAATGTCCGAAATAGAGAGTGTGACTTGGCAATCCGGTGAATACTCCCTAGGATAGATGTATGAAGTACAACAAACTTATTCGAGACAATATCCCTGAGATCATTCGCGATAAAGGTGATGAGCCGGTTACGCACATTGCTGACACTGCCGAGTACGAAGCCAAGCTCCTGGAAAAGCTTGCCGAAGAAGTGCAAGAATTCATTGAAGCAAAATCCGCGGAGGAAATGGCTGACGTACAGGAAGTCTTGCTCGCACTCTGCGATCACTTTGGCCTGGACCCGGAGGACGTGGAACGCATTCGGGCAAAAAAAGCTGAGGAGCGCGGTGGGTTTACCAAGCGGATTATCTTAGACGAAAGTTAATGTCTGGGGACGCTCTGCATGGCGCCCTTTCTCTTCTTATGGAACAACAATTACGACTCATTCCTGCGGTGAAAGCCTTTATCCAATATGAAGGGAAAATACTGATTGTCCGCGAAGCATCTACGTACAAGACTGGAACGCAGATTGGAAAGTACGACGTGCCTGGTGGGCAGATGCAACCAGGGCAAACCGTGGAGGAAAACCTTACTCGAGAAATCGAGGAGGAAACCGGACTTACGGTACAAATTGGTCAAATCTTCCACGTAAGTGAGAATAGACCGGTAGTGAATGGAGAGCAAAGACAAATTGTCCGAATGTACTTCACATGCGAGTCGAAATCTGACGCCATCACTCTAAGCCAAGATCATGATGACGCACAGTGGATTGATCCACAGGACTTCCAGAAGTACAACCTGATCCCAAACTTGGTTCCTGCGTTTGAGGCTTTCCTAAAGCGTACGGAATAACTCTATGACTGACCTCCCACCAACAAATCGGCCTCGTGTAGGGATTGGCGTGGTTAT
>CAZBMC010000069.1:0-4854 GCA_964493065.1 uncultured Gammaproteobacteria bacterium | reverse complement strand
TTGTGGTAACCGTGCTGTGCATTAGCGCAGGGGTTTTCACATACTGTTTCGTTGTTCGGCGGAAGGGGCTTGCCCCACTCCGATCGAAGAAATCTTTCTGGTCCTTTCTTTCTTTTGTGAGGAGGAAGGATACGCCAGAGGTGTTGGAAGTTTCAACACCCAGTTCTGTTGCTGATACAGCCGTGTCAGTCGCAGAAGCTGAAGTTGTGGAAACCGCAGTACCAGTGGCTGAAGTGCAACCAGAGCCCAGTACTCCGGTAGCGCAAGCTGCTGCAGTCCATGAAATCCCAATTTCTGCGGAAGTGCGTTTGCGAGCCCTTGAGAAGGACGTTGCCGAACAGCAACGAATTCAAAAGGAAAGCAGCGCAAAACGCGAAGAGCGGCGGCTACTTCTGGAGGAGCGTAAGCTTCAACAGAAAGCTGAAGCCTTGAAGCTAAAGCAGGACAAGCTTGCCGCGAAGCAAGCGCAACATGATGAGAAATTGGCACGCAAGGCTGAGCAAAAAGCCGAACGTGCAGCAGCGAAAGCCGCAAGGGCCGCAGAGCGGAAACTCCGTTGGGCGCCCCGGAAGCAGAAAATGGCGCATGCCATTTGGATGACGGTAAAAACTGTCGTCACTGGAATTTTGCTTATCGTCGCTATTCCGTTTGTGCTCCTGTACGTTGCGTTGAAGGTGGTAGCAGCCATTTTCAAAGCGCTATGGGAGTATGCTGCTGTGAGTAACAACAACCGGGCAAAGCTTTGTATTGCGCTCACAATTCTGCTAACCATCGTTTTTGGCTGGGTCTACCTGGGGGAACTTTTTCCCTCATCGGATGTCCCACTCGCTGAGAAGATGATTGCAGATTTTATGAAGCCAACAGCTGAGCTGGAACCCAGCACCTCGCTGTGGTTACTGATCGGTCTGCCGATCTGTTGGTTAGGCTGGACGATTTTTACCATTTTCTACTCGATCCTCGCCTTGCGCGAAGAGGGGACAGAATTTGGTGCAACCGTTTTTGCCAAAATCGCAGAGGCAGTGAAGAACCTTTCATCCACTGGAATTTCTGGCATTGCTAGTGTATTCCAGAAGGAGCATGCCACGGCAAGTGATACGTATGTTATTGAAACTACGTCGCCACCTGTCTATCTCCCACCTTCGCAGACCGGGGGTGTTGCAGTGCAGACTGCGGAAAAGGGTGGACTAATGAAATTCTTCTCGAGTTTTGAGAAAATACTCCCGTACGTCCTTCTCATTGAAGAGATTCGGGAAACACTAAAGAAAAAGAAAGCGTAAGGTGAAGAATGAAAGCTTTTTGGAATAAGCTGTTGCAAGGCGCTCTGCTCGTGGTCGGCCTCGTCATAGGTTTTGGTATCCTGAAGCACAACTTTGGGAACCAGCCCTGGATGACGGTTGTCGCCGGGACATTCCTCGCAGCAGGAATCGCTTGGATTTGCAATAAGTCCGCCGGGGTGATTGTGAGCGTTGCAGCTGCAGCATGCCTGCTTATTGCCGGTGTGCAAATGTATCATGTGTGGGAAGTGAAGGACCATCCTGAAGTTGTACTTTCTGAACATGCTGCAGCACAAGCTGCACAAGTGCAGAAAATCATCAACCAAGGAGGGCCGGGAGCTGCCCAAAAATTGGCCGTGATTTCCGGAACCTATCAGATGGACTCTGTCTTTGCGGGCAACACAACCGTGAGGATGGATGGGGAAGTGAAAAATCTTCCTGCAGGTTCCATAACGTATCCCGATGATGTGTATGATCGTATGATCGGCCTGGCTGACACAATCAGGCAGAACGCTGAAAAAACCAGGCAAATCTGGAACCGATTAGAAGGTATTCCCGAGAAGCCGAAACCAGCTGATGTTACGATCGATCTCACCGACCCCGATGGAACCACCATTGTGGTGCCGTCAGGGATGGAAGCGAGATTGAGTATCGTGCATGCCAAGTACGTACTCAACAAAGTTTTCGTCGTCGATCAGAACGGAACTGGTCGGACGATCGTAGATTTCGAGAGTGATGCAAATGGTCAGCCGGTGGACGATCCTGATGATCGTTTCGTCGCGCCGGCCATTGCACGGTACGCCACGATCTACAAAAATGGTGGCGACTGGCAGAACCTCAATATGGGCGAGACAGTGTTGGTCTCGAACCACACTGGATCACCCAAAGAAGTCGTGGTGACCGTGAATGACATTCGCGGAACCTATGACACAAACAAAGGGACGCTCGTGGTTCGCTGCGAGTTGGTTCCTGCACCGGTCGAGCTTGCCTCGACCTACTAACATTAACATTGAACGTTTCAAGGACCTTGCAGTAATGCAGGTCCTTTTCTTTTTGCTGCAGAAATGCTATACTATGTGTGAAAATAAACTTTCTCACACGTAATCCTTTTTTATGGTCCAGACCCTTCGTCGAACCATTTTTACCCTCGTCATACTCTGCGTGGGCTTTTTTCTTATCCCCGCGACAGTGCAGGCAGCGTATGGCGATACGTCCACGTTCCTGGGCAAAGTCTACAGCGGTGATGGTGGCACGCGGTCGCAAGCCCTGTTGGATTTTCCTGAGGATGTGGAAATTACTGCAGATGGCACATTCTTCATTGCGGATACGTACAATAATGTCATCCGACGAGTGACACCAGCCGGCGTGGTGTCCACGTATGCAGGAACGGGGGAGTACGGCATGGGTGATGGCGCCGCCAATAAAGCTCTGTTCGCCTTGCCCCGTGGGTTGGCCCGGGACAGTGCGGGGAATATGTACGTTGCAGATTCGGCAAATAACCGGATTCGGAAAATTTCCATAACTGGCGTGGTAACGACCATTGCGAGTGGTTTGAAAACCCCGCAGGGTGTATTGGTGAGCGGCAGCACAGTCTACATTGCGGATACAGACGGGAACGCCATTCGGAAAGTTGCAGTGACTGGCGGTCGGGCCACCACCGTCTCAACGCAGGTGAAGAAGCCAAAGAAGCTGGCCCTGAGTGCGGACGGCACATCGTTGTACGTTGCAGACAGTGGGACGTATCGTGTGCTGCAAGTGCAGATTAGTACAGGTGTCGCGTCGGTTGTGGCCGGCTCTGGCGCGGCAGGGTACTGGGAAGGCGTGGGTGCCGAAGCGCGTTTCCGCAACGTGTACGGTGTAACGCGGGACGGGAATACATTGTACGTGAGTGACGGGAATGGCCTGACAGATTACGTGCGGGCAATTGATCTCACGACGAAGCAGACCTCACTGTTCGCTACGGATTTCCGCATGCAGGATTTAAATTACCCAGCTGGGCTCCGGGTGTTTGGTGCGAATGTATATGTGGCGAATTCTGGGATTGGTACCATCCACCGGTACAGCAAAACCACGCCAACGGACGAAGAAGCGTACATTGGCTCAGTCCGGTTTGGGAATACCAATGGCGCGCAGGCAGAGGTGCTCCTGGGTCGGCCAGCCGCGTTTGCGATAACCGCTGATGGAACCGTCATGTACGCGGCGGTAAATAACCATATCCGTAAAATTATTATTGCCACTGGGGAAACCTCCACCATTATCGGGGATATTGTTGATGACTATGGCGAAGGCCCAGCAGACCAGGTAAGCCCACGTACCCGGTTCAGTACCATTGCGTCGTTGGTGCTGAGTCCTGACGAAACCAAACTCTACCTCACGGATCGGTGGAACAACCGTGTACGGCAAATCACGTTAGCCGGAACACCAACGTCTGCGCTTGTTAGTGGTGCGGGGTTGATTAATTCTTCGGGCGCAATGAACAACGGCTACCAGGAAGGTGTGCCATGTGCAACGCAAGAGTTAGCGCAGGCTGGGTGTGCGTACTTCCGCGCACCGCAGGGGATTGCCATTTCGCCCGACGGTGCAACGCTCTACGTGTCTGATACGGGGAACCATCGAATCCGCACGGTGCGGCTCAGTGACGGGCAGACTGGCTTGCTGGCCGGGTCAGGCGTTGCGGGTTTCAAAGATGGAACCGGTGCGGCGGCGCAGTTCAACATCCCTACGCGCATTGCCCTTAGTCCAGATGGAGCAACCTTGTACGTGGCGGAGCAGGGGAATCATCGGATCCGCGCGGTAGCAGTGGCAACTGGTGTTGTTAGCACGCTGGCAGGCGCCAAGCAGGGTTTTGCCGAAGGCATTGGCGCAGACGCATCATTCTCTATCCCGGTTGGTCTTGCGGTCGCACCCACTGGAGAAGTGTACGTCGCCGCTGATCGACTCATGGTCATTAACCCCAGAACCAAGCTGACTACCCTCGTTGCCGGATCTGGAATTCGAGGGTTGCGGAACGGAATACGTTTAGGAGCCAGGTTCAATAGTTTGGCCGGGATTACGGTGAGTCCAGATGGGAAGAAGCTGTACGTCGCGGATAGCTGGAATGACATCATCCGCACCGTGGATATCGTTGGGGGACCAAAGTTCAGCCAGGCTGCGCCAGCCTTCACACGGTTCCTGGTGCCCCGGTTGAAGCAGGGCAAGACTACCAGGCAAACGGCATACGTGGACATTTTTGGGAAGAATTTTCGCAATGGCGCGCAGGTGACCATTGGAACGTATCGGATGAAAACTTTTGTGAAATCGAGTACCAACGTAAATGCGCTTATTCCGATTGGGAAAATGAAACCAGGAATCTACGACGTGAAGATTGTGAACCGTGATTCACAACAAGTCATCAAGCGCGGTGCGTTTGGCGTGCTGGATAGTAAAGGCAATCTACCCCGAAGCTTTTTTCGGGTGCAGTAAGAGTATTATAGTAGCCTTCTTCGGGGCCCCCGCTAACACGAAGCGGACCCTGAGTCCGCGAAGGGGAGCACGGGTTTGCGGGGATAAGCGAGGCTTCGTGCGACGGGCGGAGCGGAGA
>CAZBMC010000068.1:0-4871 GCA_964493065.1 uncultured Gammaproteobacteria bacterium | reverse complement strand
GACTGTGCGTTTTGTTGATTATAGGGCCAAGGCACAGAAAATAAAGCAGAGATTAGAAGATAAAAACTGGTTCGTACAACAGAACGATGACGGTGAGGATATCCATTTAATGATTGGGAACAAGGCTGATAATGGAGCAAAAGCACATATAGTAGTAGATGGTAAGACAGGAGCAATTCGATTTGAGGAAAACCAGAAATTTCCGGAGGACATTCTGCAAGAGATTGAGACTATTGCCACCTTCCCGGATGGAAAACAAGTACGGACCACAAGAAAGTCAATGGAATGGTCAAAAGCATCCGCAGAATTTCCGCACATAGTTATTTCACGATTGATCAGTGATGATCATATAATGTTAGAAATAAGAAACGAAGGTGCAACGGGGTTGCGTGAAATGAAATGCGTGATTAATTGGTCGCAACAAGGGCAAGCTCAAACACGAGAGTTGTATCAATTTTTTAACCCGGGACAGGATGTTCGTATGTCTTCGTCTTCAAGAATTGAAGCTATTAGTGTCTCAGGCCACTATATCATCACCGGATTGCCACAGTGGGCAGATAATAGAGAAATAACTGTAGTAGTGACCGGGAAAAGTATAAAAAATGGTGAGGCATATCGTACAGAAGAAAAGATTGAAGTTGGCGCACCTCCAGAACAAAGGTAAGTAGCATAATGTTTGGGTTTCTCTGCGCATTGCAGAAATTTAATTCCCACTTCGCTGTCTATTTTGGGCACCCCGACCAGTGAAGGTAATACCGTATGGTGCTGCAATCAAAGAAATTTCAACGCCGGAAAGAAGATTTTACCTGTGGCCACTGCGGTGCACAGGTTGTTGGTGATGGGTACACCAACCACTGCCCGGAGTGCTTGTGGAGCATGCACGTGGATGTTGACCCCGGTGATCGGCTGGCGACCTGCGATGGTTTGATGCCACCCATTGATTTTCTCACCGTGAAGAACGAAGACATTCTCACTCACAAGTGCCAGGTGTGCGGGCACACCAAACGGAACCGCGTGGCCAAGCGGGATAATCGGGACACGCTGTACGCCTTTGCTGTCGCACTAGCAAAGCGACGAGCGGCACGGTAATAAAATACCCAGACCATGTGTGAGGGGTCTGGGTAATCTACAACGTTCGCGTTTTGCTACGCCTCTGAGACCATTGGCGGTGTTTCGTTTTCACTGGCAGCTCCTTCTGCTTGCACTTCTTCCTTCACCAGAAGTCCATCGCGAATGGCGTAGCGGCCATTCTGCAGACTCCCCTCCACAGTAAACCATTGCAAGAGGTCGTACGGGATGTTCAGCTCCATCAGCTGAGGGCCAAACAGGCACAGCTCCACTGCTGTAGGATGCAGCGTAATGGAGGTGATCAAGCCAGCGTAGATTTTCTCACCTGTAACCAGGAACCTTGCTAAGCAAAGTCCATTCCCATTTTGCCCTTGCAGAAGCGGATGCTCTTCCAGCCGCTTCGCTCCCACCTTTTCGCGCAGCAGCTGCCCAAAGGGTCGACGTTTGGCGTCGTTCATGCAGCGTTCAATTTCTGCCAGGAACTCTTGAAAAGTCAGCAATTCGCTCATGGTTCTCACCTCCTTCAAAGCGAAATGTGCGTTTTTCTTTGCGCGTGCAGTATGAGCGTATTTTCAGGGATGTCAAGCCAGCGCGCAGTCCTTCTGGAGTGGGCGCAATTACCGGCTGAGTGCGACGAAGAGTATGCCAATGGGAACGGCAAGCCAATACCCCACCGGCAATCCCAAGAACCAGCGACTGTGCCACCAAATATATTGCGGCCGGAATTTTCTGAGGCCGAAGTGCGGATTGAACACAAACCACAGAAAGTCCTCCAGGGTGAAGTGGAGTATACAAAAGCCAATCACCAATGCTTCATACGTCCAAGACCATGGTTGCACGAAGAGGATTGGGAGGTGCGCCAGCGCCAGGACAGTTGCGGTCATGGTGAGGTGGTAGCCGGTCAACGGCGCACCAAGTATTTTCTGAATCAGCCAACCATCAAACTTCTTTGTTGGGAGTTTTGCAGCCCACCCGTCTTTCCCCTCAATTTGAATTTCCATCAGCGCGTGAGCCGTGGCAGTGCAGACCAGAAGTATCAGGAAGGTGAGGAGTGAGGGCATGGATGTATTTTAGCAGAGAACTCACAATTCGTAGTATTTTCTCTCATTGTTTGTTTCTCATACTCCCACCTTGTCGGGTAAGAATGTGTGGGTATAGAATAGAGGTATTCGCAGGTAATTTGTTAAAGCTATGGATACGCAGAAGAAGCTCTATCGTTCAAAAACCAACCGCGTCATTGCCGGCGTAGCTGGTGGTTTAGGTGAGTACTTTTCCATTGACCCGGTCATTTTCCGGGTGCTGTTTGTTGCCCTCGCATTTGCCGGTGGGTCTGGGCTACTCCTCTACATCATTGGTATGTTGGTCATTCCCGAAGCATCCGGTGCAACCACTGCGCAGTCTGAGGTGGTGATTAACAAGGAAGGGAAAGTGCAGAATACCGCCCAAGGCTGGCTGCAAGATCGTCGCAACTTGATCGGCCTGCTCATTGTGGTGGTCGGCATTATTGCCTTACTGAACCAAGTTGCTCCCCTGCACTGGTTCCGCTGGGATTTCTTCTGGCCCATTGTCATTATCATTGTGGGCGCATATCTCATTATGAAAAACCGACGCTAATATGGATACACCAAACCAAGAACCAAGAACGGTGAACACGGAACCGGAGAAGGAGCAACCAAAAACAGAGCAGAAGCCACAGGCTGAACCGCAGGTAGTGAAAGAGGTACATCACCATCACTACAAGCGTGGGTTCAACCCGGGGAGCATGTTCTTCGGTCTACTCATTATCGTGGTGGGCATTGCTTTTCTGGGCCGGAACGCTGGGTGGTTCGACTTCTCATTCCAGGTTGATTGGAACGTCATTTGGCCGGTGATTCTCATTTTGGTTGGCCTCTCCTTTTTCAACCGGCGGGGTTGGGTATCTGGGGTCATTGGCGGTGTGATTACCGTCATTGTGGTTGGGCTAGTGGCCTGGGCAGTGTTTGGTGGCACGGCGCACCGGGAAACAACTACTGATACTGTGACGATCCTGAAGCAAGACAAGGTTGCCGAGAGCGTGGTCAATATCAAAACCGGCGCGGGGAAGCTCACCATCAACAGCAGCATCCCAGCATCCAGCACATCGCTCATCACCGGTACGCACACCACCAACAACCTGAGTCTGACAAAAGAGAGTTCGCTCAGTGGAACAACGCAAACCACAACCCTCAGCACGAAGTCCAGCGGGAGCTGGGTGTTCAACCACCGGAACGAACTTTCGCTCCAGCTTGCAAGAGACATCCCAACTAGTCTCACTCTTGATACGGGCGCCATGGACATGACCCTCGATCTCACAGAGATTCAGGCGAAGCTGGTGGACGTCGACACCGGTGCTTCCACGCTCAACCTCACGCTCGGTGATTTGCTGGAAACTGCAGAAGTCCGGGTGGATGCCGGAGCCAGCACTATTAATCTGACCTTGCCTAAAACCCTGGGCGCAAAACTGTCGTTAGATTCAGGTGCAACGTCGAAGAACTTGGCGGATTTCACCAAAATTGACGAGCACACCTACGAGTCCACCAACTACAGCACGTCTACGAAGAAAGTGACCCTAGACTTTGATCTGGGCGCAGCCACGTTAGATATTCGGTGGAAGTAAGTTTTTCACAGTAAATGAAAAAGAGCCTCACTGATGAATCAGTGAGGCTCTGGTTTTATCCAGCGTTGATGCTGTAGATCAGGTATCCAACGTACAGCGTCAGAAAGAGGAGGCCATGCTTGCGGTTGAGTTCGTATTTTTTCCCGGTGAACATGGCCAGGAACAGGATGAGCGTGGCACCAATCATGACGTAGACGTCAATGTTGTTGCCACTGAATGGCATGACCCGAATGGTGCTGCCAATGCCCAGGATCATGAACACATTAATGATGTTTGATCCGAGAGCATTTCCAACCGCAAGGTCGGCTTTGCCCTGCCGTGCAGCAATGACTGAGGTAACTAATTCTGGTAGCGAGGTGCCAATGGCAACGACGGTTTTGCCAATCAATCCTTCGCTTGCGCCCAGCATAGTTGCAAAAGCAACTGCACCGTCCACCAGGAATTTTCCACCTAGAAACAGACAAGCAGCACCCAGGATGATGGCGCCAACAGCCTTTCCGGTGGGCATGGTCGATTCGGGTTGTGACGGTACGCCATTCCCCTGCTTTGCCACAGAAAGGATGTAGGCCATAAAGATGGCACCAAATCCCAAGAGGATAAGTCCATCCGAATGGCTCAACATGCAGGTGATTGCCCCATCGATGTCCCGCTCGTTCAACATGATTCCCAGAACTACTGCTGCCAGCAGTGCCATGGGAATTTCTTTCCAGGTGGTATTGCGTGTCACCTGGATGCGGGTCATGGTCGCTGCGCAGCCCAGGATAAGCAGGATATTGACGATGTTTGAGCCAATAACATTGCCAATCGCCAACTCAGTGCTGCCTTGAATGGCTGCAATGAGGGTAACCGTCAGCTCAGGGAGAGAGGTGCCAATGGCCACAATAGTTAGGCCAATGACAATTTCCGGAATACCCGATCGCCGGGCAATGGATGAGGATCCACGGACCAGCAGGTTTGCGCCCCAGATGAGGCCGAATATACCTGCAAAGGCAAGCGGGTAAATCGCATATGCCGAATGGAGAAATTCCACAGCAAACTCCTTTTCTTTTTTTCAATGAATTATTTTTTATTAACCCCGCAGCATAGCATAAACATCCGATCATGTCAATATCTGTGTAATGGTTCAATAGCTTGGAATCACCTGGTAGCCTATGCGTATGTACACAAC
>CAZBMC010000067.1:0-4969 GCA_964493065.1 uncultured Gammaproteobacteria bacterium | reverse complement strand
CCCGTGCCTACTTAACGAAAACCCTCTCGGCTGTTCCAACTGCTACCTAATGCCCCTGACAATAGTCTTGACTTTTTCCGCAGATTCTGCTAGACTTGCTTGAATAAAAATACCCAAAGAAAGGATTGCCAATGCAGCAGAGAACACGTGAATCACAGAGGTGCATCTTTGATACGATTATTCCAGAGGTTACGAGGATGGTGCGTGATGGGTCACGCAGTGAAGTCATGACTGACCAACTTCTGGAAGCGTTGAAGCTATTCAAGAATAATCGGTTAGCCCGAGCGCTTCCGATCAGCACGACGCTGCCAGAGGTTTTTGGTGAAAAGCTGCTGCAACGTCAGCGGGACGTGTTCGCCAGACAGTACAGAGCCCTTGGCGAACTCGCGATTACGGCGCAATTCTACGCACCGCTTTCCACCCGAACGCAGAATGTTTGCCAGAACTTGCACAATTTTGAAACTGCAAGCGCAGTCAGACCAACTGGTACGTTCATCCCGCTCCGTGACTTAGTGCAAATGACGCATGCGGACATCATCAAATACCGAAATTCGGGCAAAATGGTAGCCGGAGAAATTGAGCTTGCGCTGAACAACCTTGGCCTGCACCTGGGCATGACTGCAAAAGAGGTCGAACAGTGCTTTGGCCCGAAAAAAAGTTAGCTATTTTCAAGCGCCTGTCCCCACGGGCGCTTTTGAATAGAAAACCTCCCCACCAAGCATGGTAATGGGGAGGCATATAGAACAGCAACCAGAGCCTAACCTAATTTCTTTTTGAAGTAGTTCACCCAGTTAATTGTGGCAGGGTTAATGTGATTGCGCAAGCCCAAGGCCAAGGTCAACGCGCCGCCAAAGGCAACCGCGTGTACTGCTTGGGAAAACCGTGTCTGCCCCGGCACCCGGAAGCTTGCCACTTTGGCAGCGTTTTTCAGCACAACCTCACTGGTCAGCCGAAAGCGCTTCAGAATCCTGGGGTGGTAGAGATTGGAATGCAGGAAGAAGAAGGTTGTTTTCCGGGTGTTCACCTTCGGGTGTGCCAAACCTTCCATCAAGTGGTGGTTCAGCTCTGGAATGGCAAAGTAAGTGGCCAGGCCTTTTGCCGTTTCGTTCAACTGATTCGCCAAAATGTGGGCAGCACCAACTGTATGTTCAGCGCCCACCACGAATACCTGTCGGTTCAGCAATGCGGCGGTTAGGACGGTTACCAGGCTCCCTGATTTCCGCAAATCTAGACGCTTGGCATACCGTTCAAGATCACGAATGGCTTGTTCAACAGAAGGTAAAGGCAACGTGAGCAGTCCTGCTTTGGAAAGCAAACCCAGGAGGCCAAAAATACCGTAGCCCAACCCTAGCCGAGGCTGATTGGAAGGATTTTCTCTTGGGGTAAAGATGTACGCAGGAATACTTTCTCGCTTTGCAGCCCGCCCCAGCGCTCCGCCCGTGGCTTGGACAAAGACCTTCGCTCCTCGCTTCTGTGCAACTTTCAGTGCAGCCAGGGTTTCTTCGGTGGTGCCAGAGTAGCTGGAAAGGACAACCAGTGTCCGCTTCCCTACCCAGGCAGGCAAATGGTAATCATTCACAATCACAATTGGCACGCGCAAACTTTCCGCGCAGGCTGTCTGCAAAACGTGCGCGCCCAAAGCGCTCCCACCCATTGCCGCAACCACAATCGCATCAACTTTCCCCTTCAATGAGGGGATTTTCAAGCGACGTACTTCTGTCCAGGCCTGCCTTGCTTGCGCGCCAAAACGCAGTACTGACCCATGGACATTCTGAGGGTCGTACTGCTGCAGCAGTCGAGTGAAAGAGACTGGCATATCCGTACCCTAGCGCGGGGGGGCAGGAAATGCAAGGCTTGTACGGTAAACGGTTCCGCCGCCCGCATCGAAAGCCGGAACACGGATAAGGCGAACGTTTAGGAATGTGTGAAAGAAATCCGGAGGCATATGCATTTCATCCGAATTCCGAAACCTACACCGTTTACCGATACGGGTAGCGATACCGTGCTCCTATTCCCTCCCCATTCGTAATTATCCATTGACCTTCGCATTATTTTTTAGTATAGTCATTGTACTTCGGAGGGATTTTTTCTGTTGTATGTCTGGACATTCCAAGTGGTCAACCATTAAGCGACAGAAGGGTGTTGCGGATGCACGTCGCAGTGCTGTCTTTACCAAACTTGGCAAAGCGATTGTGGTCGCAGCCCGGCTTGGTGGTGCAGACCCAGCCATGAACTTCCGTCTGCGGTTGGCCGTGGAAAAAGCGCGCGAGGCGAGTATGCCCAAAGACAACATTGATCGCGCCATTGCGAAAGGAAGTGGCGCAGCTGAAGGCCAGCAATTGGAAGAAGTGACGTACGAAGGTTTTGGACCAGGTGGCACCGCTATCATCGTGGAAGCGGTGACGGATAACCGCAACCGCACCGTGCATGAGGTGAAAACGCTCTTCAGTAAGCACGGCGGGACCATGGGGAATGAGAACAGTGTGCGATGGCAGTTTGACCGACGGGGCGTGCTTCGCATTGCCGCAGAGCACCTACCAGCTGACCGTGACGCCTTTGCGCTGAGCATGATTGAGGCAGGAGCCGAAGATGTGAAGGATGACCCAGAAGGCATAACCCTGCTGACGCAACCAGAGGCTTTAGAAAAAGTGAAGGCTGCGATCGGGACCACTCCAGTTGCTTCTGCAGACATCGAGTACGTACCCAAGACACCCCTCACCCTCGCAGATGCTGATGTGCAGAAACTCCATTCGCTCATAGAAATTTTGGAAGACCACGCAGATGTCACAAACGTCTGGACGAACGCGTCGTAACGGAACCATCAAATATCCTCGCACCATTCTGGGCATTGATCCGGGATTTGGCCGCGTGGGCTGGGGCGTGATTCAACAGACAGCAAATCAGATGCGAGCGGTTGACTACGGTGTTATAGAAACCCCGGCCGGGACACCGTTCGCAAAACGTTTGCAGCTTATCTACAGCAAGTTAACTGACCTGATCCACTCCTACAAACCGCAACTGAGTGGGGTCGAACGTCTATTCTTCTCGCAGAACACCACCACGGCCATGCAAGTGAGCGAAGCGCGTGGGGTAATCCTCCTCACGCTGGCGCAAGCCAAAATTCCCGTGCATGAGTGTACACCCCAAGCCGTAAAACAGACGCTCTCTAGCTACGGCCGGGCAGACAAAGCCCAAGTCCAACGCATGGTCGCTACCCTCCTCCGGCTCCCCTCCGTTCCTAAACCAGACGATATCGCGGACGCACTGGCCATTGCCATTACGGCTGCAACAACTCCATGAAGCGCATTGCACTCATCAACGTCCACTGCGACCCCCTGGAACACCTGGGTTCTGCAGAAGCGGGCGGCCAGAATGTCTACGTCCAGCACCTGGCGAAAGCCTTAGGCAAACGCGGCTACAACGTGGATGTCTTTTCGCGTCTCAATTCCCGCTCCAAGAAGGAACGCGTCCGGGCCTCCAAGCACGTGCAATTCATACGCTTGGTTGCTGGCCACCGACAGTTCATTCCAAAAAATAAGTTGGGCCCGCTCCTGCCAGAATTCATTAGCAACTTCCTGGCCTGGCAGAAGCGCGAAGGCGTCCGGTACGACCTGCTCCACTCCCACTACTGGGAGGCCGGCTGGGTTACGATGCAGTTGAAGTACATTTTGAAGGTACCGCAGGTGCACACCTTCCACAGCTTAGGGATCATGCGGTACAACGCGCTGAAAGGTTTCCGCGAGCAAAGTTTGGATACGACTGAAATCAAAAAGCGCATTGCCACCGAAAAAGAAATTACGGAGAAGGCTGAATGCATCCTCAGTACCAGTCCCTACGAGCGCGAGTACCTTGAGAAGCACTACGCCGCAAAGCCCGACAAAATTCGCGTAGTGCCTTGCGGTGTAGACTTGCAGCGCTTCCGGCCCATTGATCGGAATGAAGCGCGGAAGAAAATTGGTGCGCCACTTGGTGACAATATTATTCTCTACACCGGCCGCATTGAATGGCGCAAAGGGATTGGTACTCTAGCGATTGGCGTGAGCAAGCTCTTCAAGCACCACCCAGAATTACGCGAAAAAACCTGGCTCTACATTGTGGGCGGCAACCTGGGCCGCCGCGCAGAACCCGAGGTACGCGAGGAAATCAAACGGCTGAAGGATGTTTGCCGGGAGTATGGCATTCGAGATCGTGCAGTCTTCACCGGTGCAGTGCAGCAAGAAAAATTGCACTACTACTACTCCGCCTCCAATGTCTGCGTCATCCCCTCCTACTACGAACCCTTTGGCATGGTGCCCTTGGAAGCCATGTCTGCCAAAGTGCCAGTCATTGCGTCTGACACCGGCGGCTTGCCGTACACCGTGCGCAACGGAAAATCTGGCATTCTGGTTCCAGTCCGGAATCCTGGCGCAATTGCACACAAACTTGCAGATGTACTCACCAACCGTGACCTGGCAGAGAAGCTGATCCGGGGTGGCCGGGAACTTGCGAAAACCACCTTTAGCTGGCGCTTGATCGCTAAAGGGGTGGCCGAAGTGTACGAACGGCTGACGAAGTAGTCGGCAAAAAATAATGCTCCTTACTGCTGTGGAGATTGTTTTGTTACACGAATTTGCTTCATCCGCTCAGCTCGTTGCAACACCTCTGCTGCGTAGCTGACACTTTCGGGACCAAGCCTATCCCTTTTTTCTACGTAAATAGCCTTTAACATCCCATCTTCTCCCATAACTCGCCGAAAGCTGCTCTCCCCGGATTTTTCTGGGACTGCTGTATCCACCGCAGAAACCAGCTCAGATTTGGCGCCTCCAACCACCACGGCCTGCATTTTTCCAGACTCCAGAAGCATCTGCGTATCATTCCCGCTGTCGCCGGCCACAATCCCTTTTTCCACACCGGTAAGTCTCGTTACGTAATCCACGGCACCGGCTTTGGTTATCGGTACCACGTCCAGGCAGTACTTCTTCTTCGCTTC
>CAZBMC010000066.1:0-5084 GCA_964493065.1 uncultured Gammaproteobacteria bacterium | reverse complement strand
ATGACCCTGGTGGGGTACTACTCCGGAGACAAAGTTGCCTTGTGGACTGCCGGCGCAGTAGCGGTGACCAAAGAGCAAAACCCGTACGTGGTGCGCATGGTGGAAAATTTAGCTATCACCGCTGGTCTTCCTCTCCCACGGGTGTACATCATTCCTGATGAGATGATCAATGCATTTGCCACGGGCCGGGATCCGCAGCACGCATCCATTGCCGTAACCGCCGGTGCGATTGAAAAACTGGAGAACGAAGAACTGGAGGGTGTGCTGGCACACGAACTTTCCCACGTTGGGAACTACGACATTCGGTTCATGACCCTGGTCGCCGTCCTGGTGGGTATCATTGGTTTGCTCGCCCACTGGTTTCTTCGCTTCAACATCTTCGGTGGCCGGCGATCTAGCTCAGACCGAGGCGGAAACGCCGCTGGCATTTTGATGATAATCGGAATTATCCTTTCCATTCTTGCACCCATTGCCGCAACGCTCATTCAGCTAGCCATTTCCCGGAAGCGAGAATTCCTGGCTGATGCGTCCGGCGTGCAACTTACCCGCTACCCAGAAGGCCTGGCCCGCGCTTTGGAAAAAATTGGCCAGCAGGACGGCCGCTTGGCTTCCGCCAGCAACGCCACCGCGCACCTCTTCATTGCCAATCCTTTTGGTGCCATGCACGCGCACGGGTTGAGCAAAATGTTCTCCACGCACCCGCCCATTGAGGAGCGCATCGCGCAGTTGCGGAAAATATAGGGGGAAGCCGTAGAGCCATAGAGCGGTAAAGCTGTAGAGGTCTTTTTCCTGTCATCCTGACCCCGCCTTAGCGGGGGAAGGATCCCCAGGCAATGTACAAACTTCGGAGATCCTTCGTATGACTCAGGATGACAGAGGGAAAAAGTGTTGACAAAATGCATTTTTTGCGCTATACTATGTTCGTAGGGTAAGTTTTACTTACCTGAATACCAAAATAAAAAAATACGGGCGCATGATTTCGTTTGCGAGCACGCGCTCATAAAAATATAGGTCTTTGTGAAAGACCGTTGGGACTGATCTGGCGGTCTTTTCTCTTACCTCATTGTCAGGGGTCAAGCTTTGACACAGTGAGCGCTCCATGGTACCGTACGACAACGGTATGCTACCGATTTTGAACAAATTCACCACACACCTGAAGGAAGTTTTGCAAAAGGCAACCAACTTCGCTTCCGGGAACCGGGCCACAGAAATTGGGCCTGAGCATTTGCTGTACGCGCTCATCTTGCAAAAAGGCGCCATTGCCTACGAGCTGCTGCAGAAAGCTGGCATGAATGTGGAAGCAATTCGCACGGCCATTCAGCTGCGCGACGGCGGCACAGAAACGGATGTGAGCCCAGCAGCGACCAACCGCAACCAGCCCCTGCTCTCCGCGGAGAGTAAAGATGCCATTCAGAAAGGGGCGATTGTGGCGGCCAAGCACCAACACCGGTACATTGGCACCGAACATTTGCTGTACGGCATTTTGAAATTGGACAATGCCTTTGTGACCCGCATGTGGCGCGAGCAGAAAGTGGATACGCAGGAACTCCGCAACCAGATTTCCATGGTGCTGCGCACGACCTCTAAGTTCCCAGACATTACCGAGCTGTTTGAAAAAACCGTGGGTGATGAGGAACGGCCTGGCAAGCAGCAGTCCAAAACCCCGGCGTTGGATTTCTTCGCAACTGATTTGACGAATGACAAGCTGCAAGAAACCATTGACCCAGTCATTGGTCGCCAACCTGAGCTGGAACGTTTGGTGCACATTCTCTCCCGCCGCACCAAGAACAACCCCGTGCTCCTGGGTGACCCAGGCGTGGGCAAGACCGCGATTGTGGAAGGGCTGGCCAAAAAGATTGTCCAGGGCGATGTGCCAGAAACCTTGCTGGGCAAACGCATTCTCCGGCTGGATCTCTCCTTAGTCGTTGCCGGCACCATGTACCGCGGGGAATTTGAATCTCGCCTGAAGCAGCTGATTGATGAAGTGAAAGCCGACGATGACATTATTGTCTTCATTGATGAAATTCATACCCTGATTGGTGCGGGCTCTGCGTCTGGTTCCATGGACGCGGCGAATATTTTAAAGCCCGCCTTGGCGCGTGGGGAAATTCGGGTGATTGGCGCAACCACGCTGGACGAGTACCGCAAACACATTGAGAATGACGCAGCTTTGGAACGCCGCTTCCAGTCCATTGTCGTTGCCGAACCTGCGCCGGCCGAGACCGTGAAAATTCTGGAAGGCCTGCGCACCAACTACGAAACCTTCCACCACGTGACCATTACGGACGATGCTATTCAGGCGGCAGTAGAACTTTCTGAACGCTACGTGCAAGATAAATTTCTACCCGACAAGGCCATTGATTTAATTGACGAAGCCGCAGCCAAAGTGAAAGTGAGCGCCACCAAGGGCGGCGAGCTGCGCAAACTCCGACAACTGGAAAAGGAACTGCAAACCCTGCGGCAGAACAAGCAGCGGGCCGCCTTGGAAGAACGTTTCTCAGATGCACTGGAACTGAAAGAGGCTGAGGATGAACTGGAGGAAAAGCTTCGCAAGCTGCAGCAACCCAAGAAAGGGCAGCGCAAGCGCCTGGGTACTATTTCCCGACAAGACATTGCCGACGTGGTGCACCGCATGACCAACGTGCCACTGAAAGACTTGGTGAACGAAGAACGCGACCGGCTGCTCCACCTGGAAGAGAGTCTGCGCAAACACGTGGTGGGTCAAGACGAAGCGGTCCACGCAATTAGCGATGCCATTCGCCGCTCCCGCGTGGGCCTGCGCAACCACAACCGCCCGATCGGCTCATTCATCTTCATGGGCCCGTCAGGGGTGGGCAAAACTGAGATGGCCAAAGTCCTGGCGCGGGAAGTCTTTGAGGATGCAAATGCACTCATCCGCATTGACATGTCTGAATTTGGGGAGAGCTTCAACGTCTCCAAGCTCATTGGCGCACCAGCCGGCTACGTAGGGTACAAGGAAGGGAACAAGCTCACGGAACCCGTGCGCCGTAAACCCTACGCTGTGGTGCTGTTCGATGAAGTGGAAAAGGCGCATCCAGAAGTCTTCAACCTCCTGCTCCAAGTGCTGGAAGACGGGCAGCTGACCGATGCCACGGGAAAGCAGGTGAACTTCAAGAATACGATTATCATTTTCACTAGTAACGTGGGTTTAGAAAGCCTGAACCAGAGCGCTCGCGTGGGTTTTGAAACCGCCAGCAGCAATGCCAAGGTGAAAGCGGAAAACGAATTTGAGCACATTAAGCGGGAAGTGACCGGCCAACTCCACGAGCAATTCCGCCCAGAATTTTTGAATCGGATTGATAAAATCATTGTCTTCCGTCCGCTGCAACCCGCGGATGTGAAGAAGATTGTCCTGCTCCAAGTGGCTGAACTCCAGCGCCTGGCTGAAGCCCAGGGGTACAAGCTCACGGCCACCCCAGCAGCTGTGCAGCGGATTGCCGAACTTGGCTTTTCCCCAGACCAGGGTGCCCGCGCCATTCGCAAAGTGGTACAGGATGAAATTGAAAATCCCCTGGCTCGGGCCTTACTGGAAGGCAAATTCCCCAAAGGCGCCACTATTAAGGTGCACGTGGGCAAACAAGGTTTCACCTTGCACTAAGCGTATGTCCGTGGTTTCCTTTCTCCGCCAGCGCAGTACTGTGGTGGGACGTTTTGTGCTGGATGCCCTGGCACCCCTGCGCTGCGTAGGTTGCAATACCATTGGCGCAATAGCGTGCACCGAGTGTTTGGGAAAAGTCAACGCACATATCCAAGTGACCAATGGACCTGCGCCATTGGAATCTATCACCTCTGCCATGGACTTTGACACACCCCTGGTACGGGACCTTATCCATGCGCTGAAGTATGAAGGGATACGATCTGCGGCAGACCCCCTGGCTCAGTGGTTGATTCCGGTTGTGCAAACCCTGATGCAACCAGGTGATGTGCTGGTGCCTGTCCCCCTCCACCGCCGGCGGGAGCGCACGCGTGGCTACAACCAGAGCCAGCTGTTGGCAGACCGGGTGGGCAAAGCGCTCAACCTGCCAGTCCTCCCAGGCGCTGTGCGTACGCGCAACACCAAGCCCCAGGTGGAGTGCAATGGCGACGAGCGCCGCACCAACCTGGTGGATGCTTTTGCTGCACAGCCCATTGATGCAAAGCGAATTATCCTGGTGGATGACGTGACGACCACTGGTTCAACCCTGCAGGAGGTAGCCCAAGCAATTCGCAAAACGACAAACCTCCCCATCCTGGGCGTGGCGGTGGGGCGGGGGTAATGAGCAAGTCACAATTACCCTATTGCAGTAACGTTTTAGAAAAAACAAAATACGAAATTATTCCTAGGTAGTGACCAGAAAACCTCGTGACTTCAGTTTCGACGTCCTCTGGATACAGTGTGTGTAAAACATCCACAAGCTCCTGCCCAAACCGATAGGGAATGACTATATCCGCTTTTGAAATTGTAATGAATATGTGTTTCCCCTGCATCGCGTCAATATTCTTTTTCGGCGCCAGACCTGCCCAAAGCTCCACTAATGACTGTTCCGTAAACCGTTGATGTACATACGCTTTCCGCAAATCTCCCGTCCGTATTCCATGCCACAACGATGAAGCTAATGAGCTACCTGGCACAATGAAGTACAGATTTGTAATATCCACATTCTCATTCGCAATCAAGCAGGCACTTACCACCCCGAGGCTTGCGGCAATCAGGTCAATACGTTGGAAAGAATGTGCGGATTTGTACTGACCAATATCCGCCAGTACCTGTGCACGAATGGCTGTGAAGAAACGGAGGGTATTTTTGGGGTCGGTTGAAAGAAGGTACTTAGGAAAACTATAAATCAAACATGCATACCCGGCCTTCTGCAATCGGCGAGCTAAGATTTTCGTGACTATGGATTCCCCGTTTCCCCAAGGTGGAATAATGACTTTTAGCACAGTCGCACCTGGCGTTGCAATAAACCGTTTCTCAATTGCAATCTCCGCTTTCTCGGGAGTCCGAAAAAAATCAAATGGCCGGAAAAGGAAATGGAATAAATGGTCTGGGGACATAGATAACAAAAATCTTCACCAAATGGCGG
>CAZBMC010000065.1:2227-5137 GCA_964493065.1 uncultured Gammaproteobacteria bacterium | reverse complement strand
CCGCACGGGAGTAGCGTGCAGCAAAAATCCTTTCATCGTCGTGCGCTGCCGAATGATACGTTGGGTGAAGCGCTCCGCAGCGTCCGGGAGGATGCGGGTTTGAGCGTGGAGCAGCTCGGCCAGCAAGCAGGCGTCCAAGCCAAGTACATTACCGCCATTGAAGCCGGGCGATACGACCACACCCCAGGGCCGGTGTACCTCCGTGGCTTCTTGCGGCAGATTGCAGGGGCACTAGATGTCTCCGTGGAAAGCGTCTTAGCTCGTTTTGAAGCTGAACCGCGCGGCTACGTACCCACGGCACAATCTGCGGCCAAAGGCTTTGCGCAGCAGCAAGCTGCGACAGCCGCGCAAACGCAACGTATGCATCCGCGTTCCGCCCGTTGGCTCATTGCCGGTGGGATTTTGGCCTTGGCGGTGGTGTACTTTGCCATTTCCATCCTCGGCATTGTTTTGCCGCCGCCGTTGACCGTCACCGAACCCAGTTCGGACGTCATTGTGAACACCCCCCAAGTAACCGTGGTGGGGCAGAGTGCCGCGGAAGTGACGGTGGAGGTCAATGGGAAGCCAGTTTCTGTGGATGCACGGGGTGGTTTCCGGGAAGTAGTGGATTTGCAGTCTGGCGTGAACACGCTGACCATCACCGCCCGCAAAAAGCGCAGCCGAACCGCGACCGTTATCCGGCGTATTCTCGTTCAGGTTCCGGCTGTGGTACAATAGGCGAGCTCCGGAAACGGGGTCTGACAGGGCGAATCTCACCATTTATTGAGTTACTTTTCACCTATGGCAAAAGCAAAAACCAGTACCCCAGCAGCCCCATCCATGGATTCACGGCACAAGGCTGCGCAGGAAGCCATTACCCAAATTCAAGACCGTTTTGGCGAAGGGTCCATTATGACCCTGGCCAAGCAAACTGTACAGCGCGTGGAAGCCATTCCCACCGGCTGCCTCTCACTGGATCTCGCCCTGGGCGTGGGCGGCGTGCCCCGGGGTCGAGTCATAGAAATTTTTGGCCCGGAAGCGTCTGGGAAAACTACCCTCACCCTGCACATCATTGCCGAAGTGCAGAAAGAGAAGGGAATTGCCGCATTCGTGGATGCGGAGCATGCCTTGGATCCCGACTACGCGCGCAAGGTTGGCGTGAATGTAGATGAGCTGCTTATCTCTCAGCCGGACAACGGCGAGCAAGCCTTGGAAATTGTGGAAACCCTGGTCCGCAGCAACGGTGTGGACGTTATTGTGGTTGACTCGGTTGCGGCGCTCACCCCCAAGGCGGAAATTGAAGGCGAGATGGGTGACAGCCACATGGGCTTGCAAGCCCGGCTCATGAGTCAGGCTCTGCGCAAACTCACGGCCATTATTGCCAAGACCAAGACCGTGGTCATCTTCATCAACCAGACCCGCATGAAGATTGGCATCATGTTCGGCAACCCCGAGACGACCACCGGCGGCATGGCCTTGAAGTTCTACTCCTCCGTCCGCATTGACGTGCGCCGCATTGCGCAGCTGAAGAGCGGCGAAGCAATTGTAGGTAACCGCGTGAAGTCCAAGATTGTGAAGAACAAAGTTGCTCCGCCCTTCCGCGTGGCTGAGTTTGACATTATGTACGCCGAAGGGATTTCCGCCAGTGGTGACCTCATTGATTTGGGCCTGGCCCAAGGTGTGCTGGAGAAGTCTGGCAACACCGTGAGCTTTGGCGAGCAGAAGCTGGGTGTAGGTCGGGAGCAGAGCAAGACCTTCCTCCGGGAAAACCCCAAAGTCGCCGCCGATCTCCGCGCCGCAATCCTGAAGCGGGTGAAGGAGAAGGAAGCTGAGGAGAAGGCAGGGAAGGCGAACTAAGAACTTTGGACGAAGAACAAGGAACCAAGAACCAGAAGAGCCCCGTAGGTGCGGGGCTTTTTCTATTCTTTTGTCATTGCGAGGAAGGAGTCCTCGACTGACGTGGCTTGCCTTGCCGGCGAGGCAGGCAATCCCGAAGTAGTAAGAACCAGACTGGCCCCGAAGTTCAGCGGGATTGCCGCGCTTCTGCTGAAGCTCGCAATGACAAGAGGGGGAGCGGACTCGCAGCTACCCATTAAGGCAGGCGCAGCGGCCTACTCTCGGTAGTTGTTGTTATATTACTCCCCAGCCCGGGCAGTGTACTCGCCCGTCTCGGTGCTGACCATGATGCGTTCCCCAGACTTGATGAAGAGGGGAGCCTTCACCTGTAGGCCGTTGTCCAGCGTAATGGTCTTGGCGGTGTTGGTGGCAGTGTCGCCGCGCACGGCATCGGGTGAGTCCGTGACTGTGTACTCAATTTTCTTCGGCAGCTGAATGGTGACTGGCTTGCTTTCAAATTGCAGCACGTCCACAATCAACCCTTCTTTCAGGTACTTCACCTGGTCACCCAACTGCTCCGCAGTGAGAAAGAATTGGTCGTAGGTCTCCTGGTCCATGAAGTAGTGCTCCGTGCCTTGGGCGTACAGGTAGCTGGCTTTGGTGCGGGACAAATCTGCCTCGGGGATCTTGTCCCCGGGTTTGAAGGTCTGCTCCAGCACGCGGCCAGAAATGAGGTTCTTCAGCTTCGTCCGCATCACCGGCTTGCGTTGCGCAGTGCGCATGAAGTCGGACCACAGGACCACGTAGGGTTCGTTGTCGACGGTGATGGCGACCCCAATGCGGAGGTCATTCATGGTGAGGACAGACATACTGGTTACGAATTACGAATGAGGAGCGGATCGGGAGGGAAGAAAATAAGAACTAAGAACGAGAGCCAGATAATTCGAGCCTGGATCTCAATGCGCCTTCCACCTTCACCTTATAACCATACTCGCCGCCACACCCAAACCCTCTATCCCTTTTACCGTGGTGTATACGGGACCAGCGCCATGAACCGGGCGCGCTTGATGGCTTCGGCGGTCATCCGTTGGTGGC
>CAZBMC010000065.1:0-2127 GCA_964493065.1 uncultured Gammaproteobacteria bacterium | reverse complement strand
ACCAGCGCCATGAACCGGGCGCGCTTGATGGCTTCGGCGGTCATCCGTTGGTGGCGCATGCACAAACCCGTGCGACGGCGGGGGAGGATCTTGCTGTAGGAGGAGATGAACTTTTGGTAGCCACGGGGGTCTTTGTAATCCAAAGACGTATTGCCCAAGACGCAGAAGTGACACTGCTTGGGTGGCGGGGGGAGCGTGGCTTGCTTTTGACGTTGTTGGCGCATACAGGGAGCGGGGGAGGACTAGAATGGAATATCTTCGACGTTCACTTCAGGTTCTGCGTCTGCAGGTGCTGGGGTGTCCATTGGCGCTGGAGCATCCGCTGCAGGAGCGGCGGCGCGCTGGCCAGGACGATCCAGCATGATGAGGTTTTCGGCTACAATTTCCGTGCGGTACTTCTTCTGGCCAGAGGGATCATCCCAAGAGCGGGTCTGCAGCCGGCCTTCCACGAAGACTTTAGAACCTTTCTTCACGTACTGGCCAATGATCTCCGCGAGTTTGCGCCAGGCAACCACGCTGTGGAATTCCACTTGCTCTTTCTTCTGCCCGGCGGTGTCGGTCCACGTTCGGTTGGTGGCAACGCTGAACAGGGCAACCTGCTGGCCACCACCAGTGGTACGCACGTCGGGGTCGCGGGTGATGTTCCCAATGATCATGACCTTGTTGAGGTTCATCATATGTTCGTACGGGTAAGTTGGAGTGTAGGGATGGAAAAATTACTTGACCGCGTCTTCGTCCAGAATTTCGTCAATCTTTTTGTCCAGTTCATCCAGGGAGAGAGGAGCAGCATCAACAGCCTTGCGCTGGGGTGCGGCAGTCTCCGCCAGGCGGTCAGCGGCTTCCCGCGTTTGCCGAGCTTGGGCATCTTCACGGGCTTTGCGGGCTTGGATTTTCTCTTGGATCCGCGCTTCTTCCTCCAGTTCCTTGGCGGTTTTCAGCTTGGTTTGCAAGGGGAGGCTGCGGATGACTTCATCAATCAGTTTCAGCTTCGTCGTAAACCCGGCAAGAGCCGCTGGCTCCAGGTTGAAGTCCAGGTCCACGTATGTACCAGTTTTATGCTTCCCAATTGGGTAGGCGAGCTTCCGCTTGCCAATGACGTGACTGTTCAGAACTTCGCCACCAACAGCGGTGACTAAATCGCGAATTTTCCCCAGCACACCGTCAGCTGCTTCTGGGGCAACTTGGGAGCCGACAATGGCGAGGAGGTCGTAGTGTTGTGTAGCCATGGAAAAAATGCCAAAAAATGTGTACCCACCGTACCATGTGGGGGGAAGGGAGTCAAGGGGTTGGAGCCGCCAAAGCACCGGAATTGGCTAAATACCCCCCGGCAAGCAGATTTTCCTTTACGCCACAGACCCGCAACCGCTACACTGCAGCTATGCATACTGGAGACTGGATAGCCTGTTTTGGCCGCGAACCCTCACTTTCGGCCTGGGAACTGTACCGGGTGACCGGGCAGGACTTTCGGTTCCTGCACAAGGAGCTCGCCGTGGTGCCACCGGTGGCTGGGCATACCCTGGCGCAGCTCCAGCAGCGTTGTGGTGGCTTGGTGAAGGTTGGGGAGGTGCTGGGTACAGCTGCAGACCTGGCCAGTGTGCACGCCACCCTGGTGCAGGAGTGGCCAAGTTTGGTCCCAGCTGGGAGCACTGCCCGGGTCCAGTTTGGCGTCAGCGTGTACGATGCTGGCGGAGGAACTCTGCCGCAGGTGCGGAAGGAAGCCAAGAATTTGGCACAAGGTTTGAAGCGAGAGCTGGTGGAAAAAGGCCGATCTGCTCGGCTGGTCATTGCCAAAGAACCCGTTCTGCCTGCGGCCGCGCTTATCCAGGGAAAAATTTTGGAACGTGGTTTTGAAATCCTCATCCTCAACACCCCCGACGGGCTGGTTTGGGGGAAGACCGTGGCTGTCCAAGACATTAGCGGGTATGGAAACCGTGACGTGGGCCGGCCGCGGCGGGATGCGACGTCTGGCATGCTGCCACCCAAGTTGGCGCAGATTATGGTGAACCTCACGGCGCCGAAACCGCACGCAATCCTCCTAGATCCCTTCTGCGGTTCTGGCACGATTCTGCAGGAAGCCGCGCTCTTGGGGGTGGAGCACATTGTGGGTGCAGACATGAGCGATAAAGC
>CAZBMC010000064.1:0-5150 GCA_964493065.1 uncultured Gammaproteobacteria bacterium | reverse complement strand
AATGTCCAAGGCGCCCAGGAAGGCGGCAACGCCCACGGAGACGGCAATCACCAGAAGGGTATCGTTGATGGTTTGCTTACGCGAAGGCCAGGAAACCTTCTTCAGTTCCTCGTAGCTCTCACGGAAGTACTTTGGCAAAAATGCCATAGAATCCTTAGGAAAAATGCGATGTCGTCCAGAATCCCAGCATTCGCGATTTCTAAAATCGGCCCGGGCGGGACGTGATGGGGTGACTATACAACCTTCACTCTGCCCTGTCAAATCCAACCGGATCTACCGGAAATGGCCGAACACCTCAGGCACGGCTTTCAGCAGATCCTCTGCCGAATACGCGTACGAGCGACGTTTGGCCAACTGCTCCGCGGTTGTACCCAGTAGGAAGGACGCGGCTTTCATGCTCAGAAACGCATCATTCTTGGTGTAGAACGACGTGACGAGCGCAGCCAGAATATCCCCGGTCCCCCCTTTGGTCAGTCCGGGGTGACCAGCGTGATTCTCCGCGAACGTTGTTGGTGTTGCGATGTAACTCACCGCGCTCTTGGCTAGGATGTTGGTCTGATAGGTCTTCGCGACTCGACGGACATTCGCTGCGGTGAGCTGGCGATCAAAGACATCCGTGAACTCCCGCGCATTGGGTGTGCAGATGCAATGCAGTCCAACGTACTTAAGGTTCGCCATGCGAAAAGCTCCAGCGTCAAGTACAAAGCGTTTCTCTGGAAATTTCTGCAAAAGCTGATTGACGAGTTTCCGATTCGCTGGATTTACTTCCAGGCCCGGACCCATGAGCACGGCATCCACGTGGCCAATGTACGTGCCCAGCTCTTTCCGGAACACCGGGATGAAGGTCATGCTCTGCTTGCGCAACTTGGGCAGCAGATAGCCGTAGTCTTCCGGCGAAGCAATGTGCACCATGTCCACAAACGCACTAGCCGTCTGTGCCGCCAGCATGAGCGCCCCGTGGTACCGGTGGGACCCGCCAATGACCAACACGGCCCCGTTCTGCCATTTGTGGGAACGGGGGGCGGGCGTCCGCAAGGTGCGGACATCTGTAGAGCGGGTGCGCACCGCGTGCATGATGGATTTAGATATCCAAATTCTGTACGCTCTTCGCGTGCGTCTGGATGAAGCGCTTGCGGGGGGCAACTTCGTTGCCCATGAGCATGTCGAAGGTTTGATCTGCGGCCTGCGCATCATCCATGGTCACCTGCAGCATGACGCGACGAGCCGGATCCATGGTGGTTTCCCACAGCTGGCTAGGGTTCATTTCCCCCAAACCTTTGTAACGTTGGATATTGAGCCCGCTTGACGTTACTTCTACAGGTTCGGTTCCATCTTCACCAACAGCGACCGGTACAGCTTCAACCTTCTTCCCTTTCTTCGCACTCTTCTCTTCAGCTTTCTTCTCAAACTCCGCTTTCACTTTTTCCAACTCTTCCTCATTGTACACGTAGCGGAAGTCTTTCCCCTTTTGCACGCGGAAGAGTGGGGGCTGGGCAATGTAGAGGTGGCCACCAGCAATGAGCAGCGGGAAGTACCGGTAGAAGAGTGTGAGCAGCAAGGTGCGAATGTGCGCGCCGTCCACGTCAGCATCAGTCATGATGATAATGCGATCATACCGCAACTCTTCAATCCGGAACTGCTCGCCAATGTTCGTGCCCATGGCAATGATGAGTGACTTAATTTCATTGTTGGCCAGCATCTTGTCCAAACGCGCGCGTTCCACGTTGAGGATTTTCCCGCGCAACGGCAGAATGGCTTGGAACGCTCGGTCCCGGCCCTGCTTGGCACTACCGCCGGCGGAGTCACCCTCCACCAGGTAGAGCTCAGAATCTTTAGGGTCTTTGCTGGAGCAGTCTGCCAGTTTGCCGGGCAGAGCAAATCCGTCCAGCGCACCTTTGCGGAGCACGGTGTCCCGCGCTGCCCGGGCAGCCACCCGCGCGCGCTGTGCCAGGATGCACTTGCCAATAATCGCTTCCGCATCCCGAGGGTGCTCTTCCAAGAAAATTTCCAGCGCATCGGCCATCACGCTTTCCACGGCCGGCTTCACTTCTGCATTCCCGAGTTTTGCCTTGGTCTGCCCTTCAAACTGGGGTTCCCGAATTTTGACAGAGATGACTGCGGTGCAGCCTTCCCGTACGTCGTCACCGGACAGGTTATCATCCTTCTCTTTGAGGTACGTCTGCTTGCGCGCGTAGGCATTCAGCTGCCGAGTAAGCGCACCCCGGAAACCCACCAAGTGCATACCACCTTCGGTGGTGTGGATGTTGTTCGCAAAGGTATTCACGGTTTCCTTATAATCGTCGGAGTACTGCATACCCACTTCCACCTGAATACCGCCTGATTCTTTATCAACGTAGAACACGGTTGGGTGCTTCACTTCCTTGTTGCGGTTCAGGTGCTTCACGTAACTTTCTACCCCACCTTCGAAGTAGAAGGTGTACGTGGGCACGTCCATTCCCTTGGCTGGCTTCTCCCGCTCATCCCGGATAGTGATATTCACTCCTTTGGTGAGGTAGGCCTGCTGGCGCAGGTGGTCTTTCATGTACTGCAAATTGAAGTCCAGAGTACTAAAAATTTCTGCATCCGGCTGGAAGGTGATGATGGTGCCCGTGCCCCGCGCTTTCCCCACTGCTTTTACCTTTGCTTTGGCTTTACCCCGGGCGTACTCTTGCATCCAGAGCTTGCCATCCCGCTTCACTTCCGCTTTGAGGTACGTGGAAAGCGCGTTGACCACGGACACGCCCACGCCGTGCAAACCACCAGAAATTTTGTACCCGCCTTCACCAAATTTCCCGCCGGCGTGGAGAACAGTGAGCACGGTTTCCAGAGCAGACTTCTTGGTTTGCTTATGGATGTCCACGGGAATGCCACGGCCATCATCTTCCACACTCATAGTGTGATCGGGCAGCATGACGATGGTGACGTGCTTGGCATGGCCGGCCATGGCTTCGTCCAAACAGTTGTCCACCACTTCCCAAATCAAATGATGCAACCCTTCAAAGGCCGTGTTGCCAATGTACATGCCCGGGCGCTTGCGCACCGGGTCTAACCCTTCCAGAACGGTGATTTGCTTTGCGGAGTATTCGCTACCTGCAGACTTCTTGGGCATAGGAATGACGAGCTGACGAGTGAGGAAGGAAACGAAAATTACGATCGAAGTTCAGCACCAAATGCGTCCCGAACAGCGCGGGTTACCGTGTCCAGAATAGCTTGCACCTCATGTCCGGTCAAGCTTTTTCCGGGTGATTGGAAGGTGATATGGAGTGCCACGCTCAGGCGCTGATCCGGCAAGGTGAAACGATCAAAACCTTTGACGGAAAGGATGAGCGGATCCACGGCGCGGATGGTTCTGGCCAAGTCCACGTGCGAGACCAGCTTGCCTGCAGGCAACACCAGAGCAATGTCCCGTTCGACTGAGGGGTACAGGGGTACTGGTTTTACCTTCAATCCGTTCGTGGGTAATGTAGCGACCAAACTCAGGTCAATTTCGCAAAACGCTGCTGGCCGTTTAAGCTTGGCTGCCGTGGCGTACTTCTCCCCCACCCAGCCAATAATACCAATGGGCTCAGCTCCGGCCAGAATGCGGGCAGACCGATTGGTGGAGGCGTGAATGCGGACATCTGGTAAACCCAGAACATGGCACAAATCTGCAACCAGACCTTTGACGCGGAGGAAGGCATCAGCCTGCTGGTCTACAACGACCATACCCAACATGCGGCGCTCTTCCGGCGGCCGGTTGCTGGATGCCGTTGGCCAGAACACTCGGCCAACTTCAAAAATACTGAGATGATCCCGATCCGCACTCTGCTTCCCTGCCACGCTGAGCAGCAAGGGCATGAGCGAACGACGGAGCAAGGCTTGGTCTGGGTTCAGCGGATTTGCCACGGCCATGTGCGGCTCGTCCGCCAAGGCAAAGGCTTGGGCCAGCTGCTGGCTGTAGAAACTGTAGGTGGCAACTTCCGTACTCCCGGCCGCAACCAGACGCTGCCGCGTGGCACGTACCAGCTGGTACTCTGGTGGAAAGACTGGGATGTGCTGCTGGGTGACAGGCAACGTTGGCGTGAGTGTGTTGTAATCAGTCAAGCGACCAAGTTCTTCAATGACATCCTCAGGGATGCTGAGGTCCAGGCGCCAAGTTGGCGGTGTCACTTGCAGAACTTTGGTGGAACCAGAAACTTTGCAGCCCAAACTGATGAGTAATTTCTTCGCCTGACTTAGTGAGACAGAAACACCAAGGAGTTTGCTGACGTGATCCAGAGTGACAGCAATCCGCTTGGGAGCTGGGGCGGTTTTTCCTGCACGCACCCGGCCACGGAGCACAGTCCCCTTGCACCACTCGGCAATGTACGCAGCAGCACGGTCAACCGCTTCCACGGCTACGGCAGGGTCAATCCCTTTTTCAAACCGGGTGGACGCGTCTGACCGCAAGCTCAAACGCTGCGCCGTCTTCCGAACACTAATGGGATCAAACCGGGCTGATTCCAGAACAATCTTCGTCGTGACATTACTCACGCTGGTTTCTGCGCCACCCATCACCCCAGCCAAGGCAATGACTTTTTTCCCGTCGGTGATAACGATGTCCGATTGCACCAAAGACCGCCGTACACCATCCAGCGTCGTGAGCGATTCATTGGAGAGGGCGCGGCGGACGACAATGGACTGGATGCTCTTCCCATCAAAAGCGTGCAATGGCTGACCAAGTTCCAGCATCACGTAGTTGGTGGCATCCACCACAGCGTTCACTGGCCGGAGACCAGCAGCGCGCAACCGGTCTTGGATTTTGATTGGCGACTCCCCTACTTGCACGCCGTCGATGACGCGGAGGACGTACTCCGGGCACGCGCGTGGATCCGTAACTTTCACTTTTAAGTCTACTTTGGCTTTCCCTTCTTGGAGCTTGATAACTGGCGTACGAACATTTTGATTGGTCAGCGCTGCTACTTCTCTGGCCAAACCGCGAATGGACAAACAGTCCCCGCGGTTGGGCGTAATGTCCAAATCCAAAACCGTATCCCCGCTTCCCAGCCACTGGCCAGCCGGGGTACCAACCTTGGCCGTTGGGTTGAGCACCAAAATCCCGCTATGGTCTTCCCCCAAGCCCAGTTCGTCCGCCGCGCACACCATCCCCTCAGAGGCGACCCCGCGGATGG
>CAZBMC010000063.1:0-5159 GCA_964493065.1 uncultured Gammaproteobacteria bacterium | reverse complement strand
CAGCGTTCACAGAACGGATTTCAATGTCGTTTTCATTTTCCATACATACTCCTTCTCGTTTCGTTTTTCTGTTTCCAGCAATGCTACCATGCCCACTGGCAGCGTCAAGGGCTTGGGCGTATACTCTGGCCATATGGATCCGCTCACCGAGAAAATGCAGAATACCGGCTTCAATCGGACAGATTACCTACTGGCTGCCTTGGGCTACGTCTGGTTCATCTGTGTGCTCATTTGGCTGTGGAAGAAGGACGATGCGTTCATTAGCCAACATGCGAAAAATGGTACGGCACTCTTCGTCCTTTCCATCCTGTGGTTTATTCCTGGAGTGGGCTTCATTATCCTGCTTTTTGAACTGTACGGATTCTTCATGGCCTTTGTGGGCAAGCCGTGGAAGATGCCGCTCATTGGTGATTGGCTAGAGAAGTTTCGATTATAATTTTTTAATAGTTGCGGATAGACAAAACCGTATTTTTGTGCTAGAATAAACATACTTCGCATCCCAACAAATAAACATGTATGCCTAGCCGACGCCTGCCCACCCTCGCCCAGAAACGGAAGAGTTTTGTTTTGTGGTTTGATGAAATTACCATCGCCGATGTGCCGTTCGTTGGCGGCAAGAACGCGTCCTTGGGGGAAATGTACCGGGACCTTACGGGCAAGGGCGTGAAAATTCCCAATGGCTTTGCCATTACGGCCTATGCGTACCAGTACTTATTGGAAAAGGCAGGGATTAAGGATGACATCAAGCGGATTCTGAAAGACCTGAACGTGAACGACCTGAAGAACTTGTACGAGCGCGGGCGCAAAGTGCGGGAAACTATTTTGAAAGCGGAGTTGCCACCGGAGCTCGCAAAGGAAATTGTGTCGGCCTACAAGAAGTTGTCCCTGCAGTACAAGGTGAAGGCGGTTGATACGGCGGTTCGTTCCAGCGCGACGGCGGAAGACTTAGCGGACGCCTCTTTTGCAGGCCAGCAGGAAACGTACTTGAACGTGCACGGTGACCATGCAATCTTGGAAGCGTGCAAAGCGTGCTTCGCCTCGCTGTTCACGAACCGCGCCATTAGCTACCGCACGGAGAAGAAGTTTGACCACTTCAAGGTTTCACTGTCCATTGGCGTGCAGAAGATGGTGCGGTCAGACTTGGCAGCCTCTGGCGTCATGTTCTCCATTGATACGGAGTCTGGTTTCCGCGATGCCGTGATGATCAACGCCAGCTACGGTTTGGGGGAGAATATTGTGCAGGGTGCGGTGACGCCGGATGAGTTCTACGTGCACAAGCCCACGCTCATGCAAGGGTACAAGCCAATTGTGGGCAAGCACGTGGGGAGCAAAGAGGTGAAAATGATTTACGCTAGCGGCGGCACCAAACCAGTGAAGAACGTGCCCGTGCCCTTGCCTGACCGGCAGCGTTTTGCCATTTCGGAACCAGAAATCCTTAAGCTCGCACGCTGGGCGGTGATCATTGAGCAGCATTACTCCAAAAAAGCCGGACACTTTAAGCCCATGGATATGGAGTGGGCCAAAGATGGGGAGACGAACGAGCTCTTCATTGTGCAAGCCCGACCCGAGACCGTGACCAGCCAGCGGAATCCTAATGTGCTGGAAACCTACGTGTTGAACAAGCGGGGGAAAGTCCTGACCGAAGGTGGCAGCATTGGCGCCAAGATTGCCAGCGGCTTAGTGCACGTCATTGAGAACGTGAAGGACATAAACCAGTTCAAAGCCGGGGAAGTGCTGGTGACGGAAATGACCGACCCAGACTGGGAACCAATCATGAAGAAAGCAGCGGCGATAGTGACCAACTCTGGTGGCCGCACCTGCCACGCGGCTATTATCTCCCGCGAACTGGGTGTGCCGTGCGTGGTTGGTACGGGTACCGGGACGTCGGACTTAGCCAAAGCAAAAGACGTGACCGTCTCTTGTGCGGAAGGGGAGAAAGGTTTTGTCTACGCTGGTAAATTGCCCTTCACTATCAAGCGGACAGACCTGAAGTCCCTGAAGCGGCCACGGACCAAGGTAATGATGAACGTGGGCAATCCCGAGTCAGCTTTTGCGGACAGCTTCATTCCCAATGACGGCGTTGGCCTGGCGCGTGAAGAGTTTGTCATCAATGACTACATCAAAGTGCACCCCATGGCGTTGCTGAACTTCGGAAAGGTGAAGGATGCACACGTGCGCCAGCAGATTGAAACCATTACCGCCGGGTACAGCAGCAAACCTCAGTTCTTCATTGATAAGCTGGCAGAAGGCGTGGCACGCATCGCCGCTGCTTTCTACCCTAAGGATGTGATTGTCCGCTTGTCAGATTTCAAAACCAATGAGTACGCCAACCTCATTGGCGGCAAGTCCTTTGAGCCAATCGAAGATAACCCCATGATTGGCTGGCGCGGTGCATCACGCTACTACGACCCCAAGTACGAGCCGGCCTTCAAGCTGGAGTGCCTGGCCTTGCGGAAAGTCCGCGACGTGATGGGTTTGAAAAACCTGAAAGTGATGGTGCCGTTCTGCCGCACCGTGGAAGAAGGGAAGAAGGTCATTGCCACCATGAAGAAGTATGGGCTGGTGCAGCACAAGGATGGCTTGGAAGTGTACGTGATGTGCGAAATTCCCAACAACGTCATTCTGGTGAAAGAGTTTAGCAAGATCTTCGACGGCTTCAGTATTGGCAGCAATGACCTGACGCAGTTGACGCTTGGTGTGGATCGAGATTCCGCTCTGGTGGCGCATGTCTATGACGAGCGGAACGAAGGCGTGAAGACGCTCATTCGTACGGTTATCCGCGGTGCCAAGCAGTACAAGCGGAAGATTGGCATCTGCGGCCAAGCCCCGTCCGACTTCCCGGATTTCGCGCAGTTCCTGGCGCAGGAGGGGATTGATTCCATCAGCTTGAATCCAGACACGGTGATCAAGACTACCATCGCCATTGGGCAGGCAGAGAAGAAAGCGAAGGGGAAGCGATAAAGCCATAGAGCTGTAAAGCTGTAGAGACCATCGACATTAAACAGGAAATCCTAGCGCGGGCGTCTCTGCCCGCGCTTTACGGCTAGAAAAAAGCCCCTCCACTCGGAGAGGCTTGGTTACGTGCTGGTTCAAACTACTTGCATTTGCGGTTCCCACTCTGAGTCGTTCAGTCTGCCATGTTCGATTTCTAGCTTCGGTGGTACATTCCACTCTTTGCAGAACTGCTCAACCACGTGGTCCCAGATGTTTGGAACTTTTACGCTTTGGTCAATTGCTGCCCACTCGCCGTACCGACAAACAAAAAAGCCACCCGTACGATGCTCAACTTCGAAAGCGAAGAATTTTTCTTGGCCGCCAGCTGTGGCATCGTACTTCCCGTGCCACCCGTGACGGTTGCGTGTTTTGGTATAGCAGTCCGGACAAAGCAAATGCAGTCGAGTGAAAGTCCGGAATCCATAGTACGAATTTTCGTAGCCATGTCTGTACTCTTCAGTCCCCTCCAGAAGAAGCAACTTCATGCCTTCGGCGGAATTCACTTTCGAGCAGCCATTGCACCAGGCAAGTTTTCGGTTGGCGAATTCTACATCGAAGAGTTCTCGCCTCGCTTTGTTGTACAGATCAATGCGCTCATCTAGCGCTGATTTTGCTTGCTCGGCTTGCTGAGCAGCTTTTCTGGCTTGAGTCCGCAAGTCCAGTACGTCTTGTAAAGTAACCATTTTTCCTCCTAGTTTTTACTTGGATTACGCCGCCACCTTAACACTGTAGTCAACATTTTGCAACTTGCGGAAATCAAAACGCCTCTCCAGTTAGAAAGGCGTTTTCAGAATGTACTCAGAGTGTAGAAGTCTACTTCTGTGGCTCCTTTGGCTTACCGAAGATGACTACATCTTTCAGGCTCCAGAGGAGAGGCCTAGTTCTTGAGCACCAACTTGTGCCAAGAATCTTGTCATGTGGTTTCACCTTTTCATCATCTGTCAGTGGTACTCGGATGCTATCCATCGTTAACCACCTAGCGGCTTTCTCTGTATACGCGTAGATAAGGTACGTTTCCCCCTCGATGAAGTCATGACCATCGCATGAGCACCGGTTCTCAACGGTATGCAGAATCATTTTGGCATGTACATCGCCCTTCCAGTAGGCACTTACTTGAAAATGCACAATGGTACGCGGTTCGTCACAACCTCTTTCAGTTGAGTCAACGTACGTAATCTTCGTCACTTTACCGGCAAAGATCACTTCAGAGTCGTCGTATGCTTCCTCAGCCGTCGGAGGGGCACATGAGCATGCCTGCGCAGCAAGCGGGCAGGTAAGGAGCACCAGCGCCAAAATTGTAAAAACCTGTTTCACCTTTTACTCCTATTGTTGGTGTTTCACTTTTGGGTTTGTGGAGCTTAGCAAGGTGTTCGAATGGGCGTCAAGGCGGAGCACAATGCGAAAAGCAATCGCACGGAAAAGTTATGCGAGGGCGAAAAATATTTTGTGAGAAGTCTAGTTTGAAAATATGTCGGCTTGACGAATTCCCTTCACGGGCGTAGGTTAGGGTATTCGTAGCTGACGGCAATTTCTGCGTGAGAGAGGAGGGATATGTATCAAAACGCGCTGTCAGGACGAGAGAGGAAGAGTAATTGACACAAAAACCAACGGAGGTTTCTTTGACCAACTTCGCTACCCCAGCGGGCGGCTTCCATGAAGCAATTGCCAAACTTGCCGTGACCAAGACCGCAGCCTTTTCTCTGCAACCAAACGGTGAACCCGGCCAACACCAGCTCGTCGCTCGACCGGACACATTTGGCACGCAACCCGAAAAGTTGCAGAAAGCAGCGCAAAAGTTTGCGGTTACGTTCACGCCCAGGCAGAGCGGTGCCGTGATTCTGCACGGACCAGTCGAGGCAATCGCCGCCACCATTGAGTTTGCGAAGCAGTAATCTACAAAGTACATTTCCCCCACCAAGCAATTGGTGGGGTGATTTTTAATAGGAGATCTCCATGCAACAGACGTACTGCTTTGCGGACATCCTCTTCACGAGGATATTGATTCCGGGGTCCCAACGAATGTGGCGCGCAGTCCTGCAACAGGACGAGCACGCGTTCGTGGGGCAAAGCGAGACTTCGTGCGACGGGTGGAGCGGAGACGAAGCAGCGACTACGCGCAGCTCTGAGCGCGAAACGAGCTGGCATGCCAGCCGTAGCTCTGGCAA
>CAZBMC010000062.1:0-5180 GCA_964493065.1 uncultured Gammaproteobacteria bacterium | reverse complement strand
CTCCTAACCTCCCCTTCAAAAGGGGAGGACAGAAACAAACAAACCTATACCGTATTGAACCGCAAACTTTCCCCTCCTCTCATGAGGAGGGGGTAGGGGGAGGTAACCCTAACTGGTCCAAAGTCTGTACTACATGAACCATGCTGTATTCAAGCCAAAGCAATTATTTATAGTCTACCTCTCAGTCCATTGCAAAACCCTCTATCCACACCTCCACCCTCCAACCCCACACGCCGCAACACCTACAACCTACCCCGGCCGAGCGCGGGCAGAGACACCCGCGCTTGCAAGTGTTGGCCAAACCTTGATTTCTATCTACCCCTCCAACGCTTTCTCCACATCCGCCAGCGTTTCCACCCGCACTAACTTGGATCGCAACTCCTTGGCATTTTCCAATCCCTTCACGTACCAGGCTAGGTGTTTACGTAACTCAATGAGTCCATGCGCGCCATTGGTGGTAAAGGCAATCTTGGCATGGGTGAGCATGCGCCGCTTCAATTCTACCCATTCTGGAGAGGTGTACTCCCCGGTTTTCAGGTAGTCCTTTACCTGCTGGAAAAGCCAGGGTTTCCCCCAGGAACCCCGTGCAATACCCACCCCAGCGGCCCCAGTTTGCTCTAGGAGGGCCTTGGCTTCCTCAGGCGAATAAACACCGCCATTGGCCAAAACCACCCCTGGAAAGGCCTGTACAACCTGGGTAATGACCTCAACATTTGGGCTACCGTCAAAGGGCCGCTCAAAGCTCCGGCCATGGACCATGACTGTGGCCACGGGCAAGTCCTTTATGGCTTCAACTAGGTCCAAAGCCGTGACCCGACCTTCAGGGTCATCAACCGCGCAGCCTTCCTTGCAAATACTGGCGCGGATTTTTATGGATACCGGAATAGGCGAGCCCTCGCACGTTGCCTGCACTAATTCGCGTACGACTTTGAGATTCCGCATGAGCGTCACTCCCCCGCCGTGCTTCACCACTTTGTACGCCGGGCAGCCAAAATTAATATCCACGCCAGCAAAACCCAACTCTGCTAAAACCTTCGCGCTCTTGTAGTAGTGCTCTGGGTTTTTCCCAAACACCTGGCAGACCACCGGCTGCTCGCTGGGGTCAAACTTGAGCATGGCAAAAGTCTTCTTACTCTCGTAGACAATCGCGTCTGTAGACACGAACTCGGTGTAGAGCACATCAGCTCCACCCAGTTTGCACATTTGCCGAAAGGCCGAGTCAGTCACCCCGGCCATAGGGGCCAGCGCTAAAATCGGCTTCGGGAGTGTGTTCCAGAAGTTCTCCATGAACGTATCTATAGCAAAACCCCTTCCACTTGGGAAGGGGTTGCTTAGCATATTTCACCGTTACTGTTGACCGTCTTGGAAGCAAACCACCTGACGCATGAATGGGTCACTATAGGTGAGGCCGCTCACGCCGAGGTAGAACACAGTTTCATCACCAAAGGCTGCATTTACTTCTGGGATACAAACAGTCCTTGTACTATTGCCGGGCGAGGTTTGCAATTGCAGGGTATGTGCAAGCAACGCAGCATTCACACCGCCAGACCCATTGTTGTGGTATTGCACGCGCAATGGGGCTTGTGTGCCCGAGGTTATACCAATACCTGGCTGATAACCGTACGTATACAACGTCCCCATATTTTGGTAACCACTATTACGATTGAAGTACAGCGCGTAATTAGGTAGCTGACTAACTGACGGAGTAACTTGGTTCACATACGTTGGCTGTAACCCTCGTCCCAGAATACTAGGACAATTTTCTGGGATTGCCCGATGCAGCATATGGACGTCCGTGTATGGCGTTCCGTCCTTCCCAATATAGAACGTACCCTTCAAATAGATGTTTTGATAATCTGAATACGTCACTTCTGGGAAACAAATAGTTACCGTTTGTTGCTGGTCAGTACTCAGGGTAAAGAAATTTGCCGGCATTGTTACAGGTAAATCAGTTGGCGGATAAAAACCACTTGGGTAAGCTGAGACCTTCAAGGGAGCTCCAGCGACAGTGAAAGAAGTGCTGTTTGGTTGAAAATTGCTGCCATACATTACGCCTAAAGAAAAATCGTAACTATCACGACTATAATATGAGACAATTGACGGTTGATAGGACTCGCCGGTGATTATACTTGTCGGTTGAAAGCCTCGTGCAAGAATTGTCGAGCAACTATCCACCAAAGCACGCCGACTCAAAAGGGTATCGAAGTATGGCGTTCCATCACTCGAAAGGTAAAAAATTCCTTTGCGATAAAATTCTTCAAAAGATGTAAATTCATACTTTGGGGTGCAAATACTCATGACCCCTTCCGGAGTCTGAATACTAACAATATTTTCTGGGGTTATCACCGAAAATGGCTCACCGTAAACATTTGGATTTTGATACGTCCAGATACGCAATGGGACTTTGCTCCCGGGGATTAACTCAAAATTCCCAAAGTTGGGCGAAGATCCTTGATTCAGGATTCCCACATTTCGAGAAAAATCAAAATGCACATTTTCTTGGAAGCTATTTGCTTGCAATATTGATGATGGCGTTGCAACTCTACTTAAAATTGAAGGACAACTTTCGGTTGTTGCGCGATTTGTGAGTGCAGGATCGGTATACGTATTCCCTAAAGACCCAACGTAAAACTGTTGGTTCTCAGCCGTGAACTCGGGCACACAAACATTGAGAACTCCAAGATTAGTCTGGATCGCCAAAATATTGGAAACATCATCAGCTACCTGATTATGGGCAAGGATAAGCGGTGCCGGTGTTTGTACTGTTGCTGTACCATCACCAAAATCAGACATGAAAATTGCCATCGTTGGTGCGTTTGGACCTGCTTCACCACTATAAAAACCAACTGTATGCTTGTACTCATTACTTGCCTGGACATTCATTATATCTGTTGGCATATATGCCACCTCCCTCGCAGGTTGGGTTGAGGTGCAATCAGAAGGCTTGGTCACCTGCTTGGTTAACCCACCATCTCGGTACAGCTGACTTTCGTATGAGTAACAATTCACTGGTGAAACAGTCTTCTTCAACAGCAACGCCGCAGCTAAAGAACCGCCAACCGCTCCGGCTGTAAGTACAGCAAAACCGACGTACAGACTGACTGCAAGCCCAATGCGTTGCTTCGTTGCCACAGCAGACGAAGACAGAGGTATGTCCGACATAATTTTACTGTTTATCTATTGAAGTACCTATATAGTACCACAAAAAATGAGTTTCGTCAAACTCATACCTGCTATGAAACGTTATTTACCCTTTCCCCAACACCTGACCGCCAGTGGTATCCTTCAGCGTAAAACCAGCGTGTTCAATTTGTTTTCGTAATGCATCACTCTTTACCCAGTCTTTCGCTTTCCGTGCGGCTTCTCGCTCACTCACTAACTTTTGCACTGCCGCTGGGATATCCAAAACAACTTGCTCAATGGTGGCTAACCCTAAACCCAAAATTTCATCCATTTTCACAATCGAAGCTCGTTTTGCGGCTGCTGGTTCATCGCTCTTCAGTAACTCCCACAGCACGGCCAAACCTTGGGGAGTATTGAGATCATTTTGGATAGCTGCAAAAAACTTTTCTTCATACTTCCGTACTCCTTCGCTTGGCGTATCATCGAGTGCGGCCATGCGCTGCTCCAGATCCTGTAGCACTTTTTGCGTGCTCGCCATGGCCTCCCACGTAAAATTCAGTTTACTGCGGTAGTGGGCACCCAAGCAGAACAGCCGAAACGCCACTGGGCGAATACCTTTTTCTTCCAGGGTATCCAACGTGTAGGTATTATCCAACGATTTGGACATCTTCCCGTCATCAATGAGCAAAAATTCCCCGTGCACCCAGGTGCGCACAAAGGGCTTCCCAGTTGCTGCTTCACTCTGGGCAATCTCATTGGTGTGGTGCACAGGTATGTGATCAATGCCGCCGGCATGAATGTCGAAGGATGACCCCAATGCTTTCATACTCATGGCCGAACATTCCAGGTGCCAACCCGGAAAGCCAATCCCCCACGGGCTCTCCCACTCCATTTGCCGCTGGCTATCCCGTGGTGAAAACTTCCACAAAGCAAAATCCGTTGGGTTCCGTTTCTCCTTATTGTCTGTTACTCGTGCCCCAGCTTTCTGACCTTTGAGGTTGAGCTTGGCCAACGCGCCATACGTTGGGAACTTACTCGTATCAAAGTACACACCATCAGACGTTTTGTACGTGTAGCCTTCAGCTTCTAACCGCTCAATGAGTGCAATTTGCTCCGGAATGTTGTCCGTTGCACGCATCCACTGGTCAGGTTCCCAAATGTGCAGCTCTTGCATGTCCTCTTTAAAAAGCTCGGTATACTTTTTCGCAACTTCCCACACGCTCACCTTATCCCGCGTTGCACCTTTTTCCATCTTATCTTCACCCTCATCCGCATCTGACGTTAAATGGCCAACGTCGGTGATGTTCATGACAAAGTCTACGTCAAAACCGTTATGCTCCAGCGTCCGGTGGAGCACATCCACAAAAATGTAGGTCCGCAAATTTCCCAGGTGCGCCCTGCCGTAGACCGTCGGCCCGCAAGCGTAGAACCCTACGTGGGGCGGGTTAATGGGTTTGCATTCCTCCACCTTCCGGGTGAGGGTATTGAAGAGTTTGAGGGGCATGTACGTAGTTTACCAGAGACTATTGTTGACAGAAAGGCTTACAAATTCTAAGGTGCAATCAAACAACACGGAGGATAAAGTGGAATCATACAAAAAAACCATTGAACAATTCTTTCAGGGGAGTGCTCGTTTCGTTTCAACAACCACGTCTGGCGTAGACGAACTGACGGCACGCACTGCGAAAGAAGGAGTTGCAATTTCTATACTAATGGATACAAACCAAGCGCATATCATTGTACGCTTAACCGATATCCTCTCGGAAAAAATATTGTACAGGATCAGCTTCAAAAGAATGCTCGGTGTCACTATTGCCAACGAGCATCTCATGATCTCTGGAGTGACATCTGGTGAAAGCCGGATATTATTACTAATTAGCGAGGAACGCTTCATTAATATCCTCTAGCAGGATACGCCGCCTGGCACCACCGGGCGGTTTTTTTATTCACCACATCCTATATACAGCCACGCGGGCTAGATAGGCCGCTCTGTGAAAAATAAAAAAGTCTCTACAGCTCTATGGCTCTAAAGCTTTACAGCTTCCCCCTTACACTTC
>CAZBMC010000061.1:0-5291 GCA_964493065.1 uncultured Gammaproteobacteria bacterium | reverse complement strand
AGCCAGCGTTTGGCAAAAGAGAAGGTGAAGGTCGTCATCCTCACCGGTGACATGGACACCATGCAACTGGTCTCGTCCCACGTCTCGGTGTACAGCTTGCGGAAAGGCTTGAACGACACAGTGCTATACACGCCCAAGCATGTGGAAGAACGGTACGGTTTTGGACCAGAGCACATTGTTGATTACAAAGCCTTGCGTGGAGATCCGTCAGACAACATTCCGGGCGTGAAAGGTGTGGGAGAGAAGACTGCCACCGATCTCATCCTCCGCTTCAAAAATATTGAAGCCATGTACCGAGCCTTGGAGCATACCCCGCAGAAGGTTGCCGACATGTCGGAGAAGTTGAAGCTCAAGCTGATGCAGGAGAAGGAGAATGCGTACCTGAGCAAGAAGCTTGCAACGATTAAATTGGATGTTCATATTCCATTTGACCTTGAGAAGGCAAAAATTCACTCAGCCGATGCCGCAAAACTGCATGAGCTTTTTGTGAAGTGGGGTTTTAAAAGTCTGGTTGGAAAAATTCCGCAGTTGAGTGGGGAGGGGAAAGTTACCCCCTCTCAATCTCCCCCTTCCGAAGGGGGAGACGTAAGAGGGGGTCGCCCCACACTTTTTGGGGAAAGAGCAGACAAGCACACGTACACGCTGGTGGATGATGAGAAGAGCTTCAAAGCTTTTTTCGCTGAACTTGCGAAACAGAAGAGTTTCGTCTTTGATACGGAGACCACCAGTTTGAACCCGTACGACGCAAAACTCCTTGGCATCAGTTTTTCCTGGAAAGCCGGTGAAGCATGCTACCTGAACGTGCACAAGCATCTTGCCTGGCTAAAAAAACTCAAACCTATTTTTACAGATCCAAAGATTGCTAAATGGGGGCACAACCTGAAGTATGATTCCCAAATTTTGGAGCTGGCTGGGCAGGTGGTCACGCCACTGAGTTTTGATTCAATGCTAGCCAGTTATCTTCTCAACTCCAGTTCACGGAGTCACAACCTGGACACCCTAGCCTTTGCAGAGTTTGGCCACCAGATGATTCCCATCGAAGAGCTCATTGGGAAGAAGGGGAAAGACCAGGTAACGATGGAACAGGTTGAAGTGGAAAAAATTGCGGAGTACTCCGGGGAAGACGCTGACTACACGTACCGACTGGTCAAAAAGTTCCAACCGCAGCTCCAAGCCGCGAAACTGGAAAAGCTGTTCAATGACATTGAGATGCCGCTCATTCCTGTGTTGAGCCGCATGGAATTAGCGGGTGTGAAGTTGGACACCAAAGTTCTGAACAAACTTGGGGCGGAGTTGCGTGCGTCCATTCGCCGTTTGGAAAAGCAGATTCACGGCTACGCCAAAACTGACTTTAATATCAGTTCACCCTTGCAATTAAAGGTCGTTTTATTTGAAACGCTGAAGCTACCCACGGAGGGTATCAAGAAAACCAAGACCGGTATTTCTACGGCTGCCGACGAATTGGAAAAGCTGCAAGGTAAGCATCCGATCATCGATGCCATCATGGAGTACCGGGAAGTGACCAAGCTGCTGAACACGTACGTGGAGGCCTTACCGGAGCTGGTACAAAAACAGACTGGCCGGGTACACACGGACTTCAACCAGACTGTGGCGGCCACGGGTCGGTTGTCCAGCAACAACCCCAACCTGCAAAACATTCCCATTCGCACTGAGCTTGGCCGGGAAATCCGCAAGGCCTTCATTGCGGAAAAGGGGTTTCAGCTGGTGTCCGTGGACTACTCGCAAATTGAGCTCCGCGTCGTCGCAAGCTTAGCAAAAGAGGAGAAGATGATTGACGCGTTCAAGCACGGGGCAGATATTCACCAAGCAACTGCTGCGGACATCTTCGGCATTCCCATCGATAAAGTCACCAAAGACCAGCGGAGTGCGGCCAAGGAAGTGAACTTCGGCGTGCTGTACGGCATGGGCGCCTGGGGCCTGGCGAGCCGCAAGAAGATTAGCCGGGAGCAAGCCCAGGACTTCATTGAGCGGTACTTTGCCAGCCGGCCCAAAGTGGCGAAGTACCTGGAAGAGGTAAAGGAGCAAGCGCGGAAAGTGGGCTACGTGGAAACCCTGTTTGGCCGCCGTCGGAATTTACCTGAGCTGCATTCTTCCAACGGCCAAATTCGCAGCCAAGCCGAGCGCATTGCCGTGAACCTGCCGGTGCAGGGGACGGCAGCGGATATTCTGAAATTAGCAATGATCGCCTGTGACGCGGGTTTACCCAACGTCAGCCCCAAGTCCCGCATGATTCTCACGGTGCATGACGAGTTAGTATTTGAAGTGCCGGACAAGGATGTGCAAAAAGTTTCCACTTTTGTGAAGCAGACCATGGAAGGCGTGTACAACCTGGCAGCCCCGCTGGTTGCTGATGTAAAGGTTGGAAAAAGCTGGGGGGAGATGGAGGGGAAGCTGTAAAGCTGTAGAGGTATAGAGTCGTAGAGATCTTTTGGGATAGCGCCTTGAGCCGGGAACTTTAGAGAAAAACTTTTCAAGGAATGCAAAAAGGCGAAACGGACGGGAAGTCCTTCGCCCCACTCATTTGACGCATCATAGTTGTCACAGTACAGTTTGAGAAAATAGCGTTCATTCCCAAGGAAGGTTAACATGCGAAAAAGTGAAAAAATGATTGACCGGCAACAATCTAAGCTCACCGCTCGTCGGCAAGTACGAGCAAAAATGTTTCTTCAGGCGTTTGACTTTGTGCAGAGTTTGCAGGCTCGCCGCACAGTTTCATTTGCGAAGTCCGCCAGGAAGGATGCAAGTATGCCAGCGCTCATAGCGCAACTCCGCCGAAGAGTTCGGCGGCCAAGTGTGGAGGAGTACATTAACCTGCTGCCGTTCAGGATATTGCAAGATCAGGTGCTCTTCGATGAAGCGATGCTAGTTTTCGTGCGGTATTTCCACCCAGTTTGTACTGGTCCAGCAATAGGTATGTCGGTATTTCCTGAGCAAGACGATAGTAGCTTTTTCATTGTCGACATCCCGCACGCGCTACAGGATTTTCAGCCCTTTCTCATGCTGTGCATTGCCGTTGCGCGAGAGCAGCGGTGGAAACAGATTTCTGCCCGAGCGGTTCTGGATTTTCTCCGGCAAGAAAATGTGCTGACTGGGAACTTGCGGACAAGTGCGGAGCGTCTGCACCAGCAGTACCTGCAACCATTCGCCAAGCTTACACCTGATGACCTGTTTCGCATCGTCAGTGCAGAAGCAAGTGTCCAACCCAAGCCAAGAGCTAGCAGGGTAGCGAAAAGGTCTACATCCAAATCTGCATTTATAGCGAGCATTCAGCAAGCGAACATTGATCCAAAAGCCAAAGCCGGGATCATCGGCATCGCACAGCAACTCAACGCAGACTCGGTATCTGACCTCTACTCTCGGTTGGCAAAACAGTATCCCGAAAATCAAGATTTGCTCACTTTCCTTACCGCGAAAGGAGTTATTAGCAGGCCATACCCACGGGAGTGGCTCGACCTTCGACAAAAGTTACCGGTATCCTCAGCGTAGCTTGGCTACGCATCCCCTGAGTTCTTTCAGGGGATTTTCTTATAAAAAAAGGCGAACCGGGTGGGTTCGCCTTTGGGGAAGTTGCTATTTGTGCTTATTCATTGCTGCCATGAGTTTGTCCCAGTCAGCTTTTGGTTTCCACACAACGTTGCCGGCCGCCACGTCCGCTGCGACCTCGGGGTCGTTCTGACGGTACTGCGCAATTGGCTTTCGAACAAGACTGATAACCGGTACAGATCCACCAGAAGGTGAATCGTAGCGGTCGTCTACAGTGAGTGACCGATTGAGCAGTGACACAATGCCAGTGACTCGTCCACTTGCCTCCTTAATGAGTCTGATGAGCTCCTCGGTTGTAGAGAAGTTATTGTTCACATCCTCGACGATAATGACATCATCGGCACCAGAGATCTCGTGGCGGCCAAAAACTAACTTAGATTTTTCGCGTTCGCCGTCTGACGCTACTTGGAGGATACGTTTCTCTGCGAAGACGTACCGTTGTCCTGCAGTGAGCGCGAGCTGGTAGGCGAATGCCATGCCGCCGAGAGGCGCACCGCAGAAGACTGTAACATCATCAGCGATTGCCGTTGGAATGCGGAGCCACATTTGCCGGGAATATGATTCGAGGACGACTGGATGCTCTTCGGCTTTTCCAAAGTTTGCGTACACTTCACCCACAAAGTTCTTTCCGTCTGCGTCTTTGCCAGCGTAGCCAACGAGCGGGCCAACGCGTTTTCCCTGAGCATCTTTTGGGCACTCGTAGTAGCCACCTAGCTGGCGCAGAATTTCCAGCGGGTCATCGTGAGTAATAATAGGGTTGAACAAAGGTATCTCCTTCTTTAAGTTGTTCAAAGGCGATGGTTTTTTCAGTTTGTCCCCACCTTACTGCCATTCATTTTTGTAGTCAACAAATATAAAAAGGCGAACCGGGTGGGTTCGCCGTACGTTCTAGCGGTTTACGAAAGCTCGAATGAGCAGGTTGTTGAATGGAATCTGCAGCTTCTGCTTGAGCCGATAAATGTCCAACGATGCTAGGTTCACAAAAGCATCACCGTATCCAAGACAAAAGTGCATTATCTTCAGGGGTTCAGGGATTGGGCTTTCCTTCGTGTCGCACTCTACAGGGATACCGATGCCGCGACGAATACCCTCGATGAGATGAACAACGAATGGTTTTGTTTTGTCGGGCTTCTCCAAAGGAATGCTGATGAGGAATTCCCCGAGGCTATCTTTGCATCGTGTGTCGAAACAGTGTAGCCAACAACGGTACGGATCATGCAAAGGTACATTTTGAATAAACCCATAAGTGAAATCAATCGCATCGATATTCTGGAGCGGTACAGCATTTCTCATTAGTACATTGTGAACCTTGATGGTGTAGTGATTTGGGTTGAATTGTCCAGAAGCCTTTGAAGCGAACAAGTGCCAGAGCCAAGGGAAATCCGTAATGAGACTTTGGATGTGACGTGGGTACGAGAACATGCTTTCCTCCTGCGCGTCCGCGCTTTGATCCATCCGGATCCGGAAGGGGTGATTGGTTGTTGCCCAGCTATCCAGCTGGGCAGTTGTCAAAGAATAGTCTAGGTTAGTTTACGCCTCGGAATTTGTCAATGAACGCATGGAGTTTGATCAGCGGTTACATTACCTTGATTCTGGCTCAAGCGCAGGCACGGTGACCTGCGCTTGAAGAAGACCTTTATGCCTCTATAGCTCTACAGCTTTACAGCTGTTACAATCCCCCCATGGACCTCCTGATTCTCCATGGGGACGACACGTTTTCTTCCCGC
>CAZBMC010000060.1:0-5420 GCA_964493065.1 uncultured Gammaproteobacteria bacterium | reverse complement strand
CGCTGAGATCTGGGTTTGTGGTATCTACCCCGGAATCAATGACTGCCACGGTGACTGAACGCGCATCGGTGCGGGAATCCCACGCGGCTGGCGCACCAATGGCTGGCAACGCCCACTGCTGCCTGTAGCCTGGATCATCTGGAACGGCAGCGATCTGATAGGTTTGCTCCAATTCAGCATGCACCACCCCAGGAAGAGCTCGGGCTGCCACAAGCGCTGCCTGCGCATTCCCAGCACGAACGGTCATAACCTGCAACGACTTGTTTTGCCGCTCCGTGAGAATGGAAAATGTTGGTTGCGCAGCTTGGGCGAGCAATGGGAAAAAACTCCCCAGCAGGAGGACAGCCACGCCAGAGCCAATCGACAGTCGACGCATTAGCTCTTCGCTACGTCAAGTGTAATGGGGACAGTCTGCTCTTTACCATCTCGACGGTACGTGATCTGCACACTGCTTCGGACGCCCGCGGCTTGGATGAGCACAGAGAGCGTCTGCCGTGCCGTAACAGTCTGGTCACCAACTTTCAGGATGACATCACCAGCTTTCAGCCCCGCGCGTTCGGCCGGACTCTTGGGGGTGACGGCTGCAATGTTCCGGCTTGGATCGCCAGCCAGGTATGCCCCCTCAGTTCCTGCATCGGCTGGCGCAATCAGCAGTCCTTTTGCCATGGCAAGGTCAATGGCGCGTACCCCAAGGACGTTCCGGGTTATTGCACCCGTGCTGGTCAAGCGCTCCAAGGCAGTTGCAAACACTGTTGCTGGGATGATATCTGCTTGGGTTCCGGTGGCCACGCCCACCAATTCCCCCCCAACGGTGAAGTACGGCGAACCCGCAATACTTGGCTGGTCGGTCTGGTGAACATCGGTTAACCGATCACTGGAACGGAGGAAGTACGAACGGTCAATGAGCCGGTACGTCCGGAGCGCGGTGAGCAGTGCCTGGTGGGGCTCAATTGCTGTTGTGGTCGCTTGCCGGCCCAGGAGAAAAACTTCCTGTCCAATTGCCAAAGCATCTTCCTGCACAAAATTCACTGTTGGGAAGCCCTTCCCGCTAATCCGGAAAAAAACCAGGTCAGACGCGGGATCCACAAAAAATTGCTTCGTGAGGAATACTTGCTTCGTCTCCGTCACAATTGCTACTTCTTTCGTGAGGTCTGGAATTGCTTGGCGCACAGTGGCACCCAAACCATCTTCGGTGAGAATGACGCCAAAACCCCGCCGGTCTTCGGGAAGGTAGAGCTGATCCAAGAGTCCAGCGTCACGCGGTGCGGCTTGTGACCGAACGTAGATACTCACCACATTCGGGCTGAGCTTCTGCGCCATGTCGGCCAGAACGGTCTGCGTGTCCCGCCGCGCAGTTGTGGTGCGGATAACTGTAGACGCTGGGTCAGGCTGGCCAATCCACCGTTGCAACCATGGCCACTTCTGCTCACCCGTCAGGACAAGGAATGCACCCAGAACCCCGGCGACGAGCGCAATGAGGACGGTGAACAAGGCAAACCCAGGTGCAAAACGAATGACCGTTGGTTTTGCAATAGCCGGTGGCTGACGCAGGAAATCCTCCACATCGCCTGGCTCCCGTGGAGCAGGCTGGGTGGGCGTTTCGTCGCGCAGACGTTCGCGAGGTGACGTTGGAATAGGTTTCGCCTTCATAGCATGTTCCTGGTGTGGCCGTTTAGGCGTACCACCGCGCAGTCACTACTACGAAGAGTACCACGAGCCCATAGAGGGCGAAAGCCCAGCCCAAGCCCTGATGCGCTTCTGCATGGCTTTCGGCGCGGGCAATTTGCACTGCTAAACCCACGAACGCCGCGTACAGCGCAGCTTTCACCACTGGCAAGGGCGGCAACCACATGAGCACGCACACCAACGCAGCCCCAATGAGAATGACACTCAGTGCCCAGGCATATCGAACCGGCTGCGGCAACGGATTCACCCAGAGGTAGACCCACACCCACAGCGCTTGCAGGCAGATGGCAATTCCAATACTCAGCCAAAAGTTCAACCCGGCGAAGAGTGTTAGGTTGGCAATGGTGAGCACGGCGTATACCAAACCCATAGCGGCAAAGAGGACAGACACGTTGTGCAGTGCATTCGCTTGGTATCGGGCGGGTTGGTACGCAAAGCGGAATACTTGCTCTGCTGCGAAACTCAGCAACCCAGCGGCGCCAACGGTGAGCAGCACCTGCACCCAGCCGTGCTCCACAAACAGGAGCACACCAAAACTGGTAGCGAGGAAGAAGAGCGGGAACACCAAGAGCTGCCCCGTCCGCACAGGAAGCTTGCGACCACGAGTCAGGAGCCAAATCCCAAGCGCCATGCCAAGCAGGGTCGCTCCCGCGGCGTACCAGAAAGCTACTGGGTACCGAACGCCAAGGTACGCACCCGCACCCGATAAGAAAAAGAGGAGCGTTGGAATACTCCGGAGGAAGAGAATCATGGTTGCGTAAAGGTGAAGCGGAGCGCACCGTCAGCAGCTGCAACCTGCTCAATGGGTGGTGCAAAGCGCAAGATGGGTTCCAGCTGCGTAGAAAGGAGGAGCTTGGTTGGCCCGCCAATCGACCAGGTTGGTACCCGGACATCGCCAATCCTGGCCTCCCGCGCGGTGAAGAACAGGTCACCGTTTTCGTTAACACTAGGCAGCATCCACAACCGTACCAGTGCATTGTGCCGCTGCGGAATGCGGAAGGAAAATTCCAGCTCTCCGGCAGTTTCACTCGTCGTGACCACGGCAACATCCGTCACCGGAGCACTGAGTTTACTTGCACCCTGCTGCACCAGCATGGTTAATTCAGCTTCCCGGATGACAAACGTTCTGCCCGTCGCAAAACTCTGCAGACGCTGCACGAGATCAGCTGGGTTTTCCAGCGGCACCTCCACTGCTCGCAATGGCTGCGCCGACGGTTGGACGAAGGAAGAGATGATTGGCACTTGCCACAGCCCCGTCCGCGCAACGAGCACGAAGAGCCAAATGATCCCAACGAGGATGGCGAGCTTTATAAGCCGGCCAATGCTAAAACGGGGAATAGGTAAGGACATTCGCCGCCGTGGCTCCCCTGCCTTTGGTAGCTCTGGAAAGACGCGAGCCATGCGCGCTACCGTTGCTCGGGGTTATCCTTCTTCGCGACCAAACGCCGGAATGCTTCTTCGCCAATCCCCTTCTTTATCTTGTGCACCATAGCTAATAGCTCATCCGCAGAGAGTGCACCAGCTTCATCTTTTCGCATACGTTCCTGTTGTAATTTCAAAATGAGCTCTTGGATACGCCGCGGACGACGAATCCCGGTCAGCTCTAAATTTGGGGTTGCACCAGCTGTCTGCACTACCACTGACCCATACTGCAAGAGTGTGGCGAAGAGACCATGCACCACGTAGCTCACGTCCTGGACATTCTCAAACGGCGCTTCGGACACCACCCGGTGGAAGAGTCCGCGCTGGTCAATATCAATAATCCGTTCAGCAGTGAGAATGAACGCATTCAACTGCTGCACCCACAGTGCCCGAAAACCCAAGTACAACCCCAGCCCCAAGCTGACGAAGAAAGCTGCCGTTCCCCACGCGCCGCGTGAGAGCAACGGGTACAGGAAGAAGAAGGGTGCTATAATCAGCACAATTGCAATGGTAAAACTGGGCACAGCGACAATGGGTGCACGGCGGACAATCGCCAGCACTTCCTCTCCCTCCTTCACATTCTCTTGGATTTTTCCTTCAAACATGGTACGACAGTAGGTATGAAACGAAAGCGAAGCATTCGAATTCTCTGGACCGTCATTGCCATTCTGGGCACACTCAGCATGGTCTTCTTCACGCTCCTCCCGCTCTTCGGCGTGCAGTAGGTTCCTACTCCCGCCGGAGGATTGCGAAGAATGCATCCTGCGGGATATCCACTTTCCCCATGGCGCGCATCCGGCGTTTGCCCTTCTTCTGCTTCTCCAGCAATTTCCGTTTACGAGTGACATCACCACCGTACAGTTTTGCAGTAACGTCTTTCCGCATGGCGGATAGGGTGGCGGAGGCAATAATTTTTGCACCAAGCGCTGCCTGAATTTTCACTTCAAACATCTGCTTGGGTAGAATACCTTTCAAGCGGTCAACGATTTTTCTGCCTGCACTGAACGCCTCATCGGTGTACACCATAGTGGAGAGCGCATCCACCCGTTCCGTGGCGACGAGGATATCCAGGCGCTCTACCTCCGCAACTTCACTCCCGGAAATATCGTAGTTTAAGGAAGCGTACCCACTGGAGACACTCTTCAAGGTATCATAGAAATCCACCAAAATGCCAGCTAATGGCAGGTGTCCGTGCATCACTACCCGCTCTTCATCCAGGTACTCGGTTCGGTCATGCCGTCCGCGCTTCTCCACAATCAGCTTCAGCACCTGGCCAATGACTGTGGCCGGGCACACAACATCCAGCCGCACCCAGGGTTCTTCAATGTGATCAATGTGCGCCACGTCTGGTAAATCTAACGGACTAGTGATTGTCAGCACACTGGTGGGTTTGCTCCCGTCTTGGTCTTTGATCAACCGTTGCCGGTTCCGGATTCCAGCGTCATTCAAAAATACCTTATACGCCACTGACGGCACAGTGACGATCAGCTCCATTGCGTACTCCCGCTTCAAACGCTCTTGGACAATGTCCAAGTGCAGCAAGCCCAAGAAGCCGCACCGGAAGCCGTGACCCAGGGCTTGGGAGTGTTCGGGTTCGTAGAACAGTGCGGAATCATTCAGCTGAAGTTTGCCCAGCGCTTCCCGGAGCAGCGGGTAGTCATCCCCGGCTTTGGTGTACACACTGGCGTAGACCATGGGCCGCACCTCGCGGTACCCGGGCAAGGCCAGCTCGGCGCCGTGATTGGTGAAGGTCAGCGTGTCACCGACGCGCGCATCGGCTACGCTCTTCACGCCCGTCACCACGTACCCAATTTCCCCCGCCACCAGTGCGGTGGCTGGATGGAGTTTCGGGCGGAATGAACCAAGCTCTTGGATTTCCCCAGTGGCGCGGGTGGCAATGAACTGCACCTTGTCACCTTTTGCCAATTTTCCATCAACAACCCGGAGGTAGGTAATGACCCCTCGATAGTCATCGAACGTGGAATCAAAGACCAGAGCGCGTACTGGCGCGTCAGGGTTGCCACGAGGCGGTGGCACTTGTGCAACAATGGCTTGCAGCAATTCTGGAACACCTGCACCAGTTTTTCCCGAGACCCGCAAAATCTCTTCGGGTTTGCAGCCCAGTAGCTTCACTAATTCACGCTCCGCATCATCCACCCGCGCATTCGGCAAATCAATTTTGTTAATGACCGGAATAATGGTCAGATCTTGCTCCATGGCCAGGTACAAATTGGCCAAGGTCTGCGCTTCCACACCTTGGGTTGCATCTACGAGTAATACCGCCCCTTCCACAGCAGCGAGTGACCGTGACA
>CAZBMC010000059.1:0-5485 GCA_964493065.1 uncultured Gammaproteobacteria bacterium | reverse complement strand
TTGCTCCGGTACAACGACCAGCTGAAACTCACCAGCACGCAGCAGCTACCAGCAACGATAAAAACCCCAAAACTCTTTGCAAAAAACCAAATTGTCTGGCTGAGCGACACTGATTCGAATACCTCGCTATGGGTACGTGGGAAGAATGCAAACGATGTTCTAACCCTCCCCCTGCTCGCCCATGCTGCCCAGCTTATTCCTGGCACGTCGGACGTGCTCTTCACCAATGATTACTCAGCGCTCGTCAGTACGGCTGACGGAACCAATACCACGGTTTCCCGCTGGATTACGCCGGTACTTGGTATTACTCACCTTGGCCGAGAAACCTTGAATATCACTCGAGCTGACCGGCTCCTCATTCGGCACCTACCGCATAACGCGGTTTTGGATATTCCATTAGAAAAAGCTGTGGCCGTGAGTCAGACCACAACAGAGGGCGAGTTAGAATTCTTGCTTGAGGACGGCAAAATCCTCCGCTGGGTGCGGCTGCAGGTGTTCTAAATTTTACTGCGTGAGCTCAACAAGAGTTATACCGCCAGGCCCCACCAAAGGGCTACTTTGGATTTTCCCCGGAAACCGTTGGGTAACTAAATACTGCTGGTCTGGATTGGATAGAATGATGAACAGTCCAGCCCCAGCCGGCAAATCCGTATACTGCGTATCGCCTGGAGGGATGGTGCCATCAAAACCAATTGCATGCCGACGTGGAAACACCAGCTTATCCCGGCTTCCAGCGAGCACCACCGACCGTTCGGGAATCTGGGAAATCAGCCAACGCGACTGTGCTTGCGCCTCAGCAACCCGTGGCCACGTATGCAGAATGCCAATTGTGTTGTCAGTCATGAGTAGTGTCAAACTCACAACGACAATTGCGGTTCCTAAAACCCAGCTGAAGCGACGAGCAATCATACTGCGAGATTGAAGCATGCCAAAAATGTACCCGCACCCAAGTGCGGCGAGCGGCGCCAGTGGCAGCCAGTAGCGTAAGTACGAAAGATCGAGTACTGGCTCACGAATAGCTGGAAATTCTACAAACTTGTAGTTTCCGTACAGCACGACCAAAAGGAATCCAGCAACCACTGAACCGACGAGTACAGCCCGGAACATCGTTGCCTTCCATTTTCGTATCCCTAACCAGACTATCCCTATAGCTCCTGGAATCAAAATGTAACCGAGTGGACCAACAGCGTACGTTTTCAATCTTTCCCACGCCACCCCAGGTTTTGTCCCAAATGGAAAGAAAACATTTTTCACCTGCTGAAGGGTGTTTAACTCTTGCACGATAGGTGAGGGCGAGAACACCCCGTTCGTTCGGTATCCAACCGCCGCGACTTCACCATAGGTTTGCTTTTGGAAAGCAAAGAGGGCAAGGATGGGTACGAGTGCAACGACGCCCGCGATGAGGGTCATACGCCACGGAATGCGCTTCCATGCGAGGAGCGTGAACACAACTAACCCGGGCACCACCCAGGATACTTCACTCGGTCGAATTGTCAGAGCTGTACCCCATACCAAGCCAGTCAACATTGCGCTCCCCCACCAGCGCGTGCGCCAGGCCTGCTGCCCGCACCACAGCCCAAAAATTAGGAGGCTGGTAAACACGCCATTCTGCCACATCCCTCGGCCAGCGTAAAACCAAAATGTCGGAAAGCTTACCAGCATGACCGTACTCCACCATGCAACCGGAGAGCCGAAACTTCGTTTGAGAAAGAACCACCATGCGAGAATTGCCGTGGCGGCGAGCGCTGGTCCGAACATGAGCATTCCAAACGTTCCTAAAACTTTACCAATAAATCCAAGCAGGTGTGGGAAGAACACAAAACTCCCGGGGACGAGTGCTGTGCCGTTGTTCAAGACACTCCGTGGTGCGCCTGGGAGTACGGTTGGTATGCGGGTTTGGCTGGTTGTTTTACCTTGCTGGGCAAAGCTGTAATTTGCCGTTTCATCTGGCGAACTGAAGACTGGCCATTGTAATGTTTGCCAGGCTGGGATGCCGAACACACCAAAGAGACCAAGCCAAATGGCGGTAATACCGAGGATACGCCTTATGGGTGGTGAAAGCCGCATATTCGCATTCTAGCAGCCTCCCAAAGGCCAGCAATGGCTCTACGCAGTGTCTGTAGTCTTCAGATAGTCTGCCAGTGCTTCCTGCCATGAGCGGAGCGCAGGAAGCTTTGTAGTCTGCAATTGGGAAAATCCTGGGCGTTTTGCTGGCCGTGGATACTTTTCCGGTGGAACTGGAGTAACCGGCACAGTTCGCTTGGCCACACGGAGAATCTCCTGGGCAAAGGTGAACCAGGTACAGGCACCCGCATTCGTTCGGTGGTACACCCCAAATGGCGCCTCAGATTGCACCAGGTGTAGGGTCGCTTCAGCGAGGTCAGGTGCATAGGTTGGACTGGAAAATTCAGCATCAACAACGTCAATTGTTGGCCGTTCTTTGGCCAGCCGGAGCATCACATCTACAAAACTCCGTTTGGCATTTTCAGACGCTGCTGGTTTGCCAAATAACCGGGAAAGCCGAATGATGTAATGCTGTAGATTTTTTGCTGCCTCAAGTTCGCCGTCTAGTTTTGACTGGCCATACACGCTCACCGGATCCGGGGTATCACTTTCCACATACCCATCCTGCTTTGTCCCGGCAAAAACGTAATCTGTGGAAAAGTGAACAAGCGTTGATCCAAGTTCCGCACATGTTGTTGCAAGATGCCCAACAGCAGTTGCATTGAGAAGCTTTGCTTTCTCCGAAGCAACTTCAGCACCATCAACATTGTTGTACGCCGCGCAGTTGATAACGATCTGCGGTTCAGCAGCAGTGAGTTTTACTGCAACACTCCTGCCATCAGTAATATCCAAATTCTCCATATCCCATGCAACCACATTGTACCCAGGGTTTGCAGAAAAGACTCGGACAATCTCCTGACCGAGCATGCCTTTCGCGCCAGTGACGATGACCTTTTGCATAGTTTACGAATTACGAATCAGTACGAATATACGAATGACTACGAACAGAAAATTTATAGCACATTAACGACACGTTTGAAGGCCACGCCGCGGTCGGTGAAGGTTGCAAGGATTCCCAACTGCAACTTGCTCGCTTGAAGGTACGCATACACTTGTGCAATATCTTGGCGTATGTACCGGGCACCGCGTTTCAATTCCAGAACAATTTTCTTCTCTACAAGGAAGTCGAGATAGTAGGAAGCAATGGGTTGATCATCCAACTGCACTACGTGGCGCACCTGCTCTTGGAATTGCAATCCAGTGCGCTTCATCCTTTCCGCAACTGCACGCTGGTATACCCGCTCTAAGTGTCCTGCACCAATGTCATTAAATACTTCGAAGAGTATACCAAGAATCTGGTAACTTAGTTCTGGATGGATAAGATCTTTCCTACGAATTGTTGGCAGTGTACTCATTCATACATTCGTATTTTCACCGCCACTTTCTGCTTCTGAGCTAAAGAAGGCGGGATCCCGCTCAGAGCGGTGACGTATTATTTATTCGTACTTCGTAACCTACATCCGTGCGAAAGGTTCCAAAGCCATAATTTGGTTTCGCTCAGTTTTGGTCATTATCCGCTTGCCGTACAGCAAATCAACGACAGCAAGGAGTTTACTGTCTTCTTTGCGTGTAAGTAGCGTCAGATCACCACGCAAATTCGCGAGCTTGTCGTCAAGGTAAACTTTAGTAACCATTTGAGACTCTACTGTACTTAAGCGTTTTTCAATACCATCAAAACGAGTATCCATTGAACCAAAACGCGTATCCACGTACACCGAAAGTGCGTGGACAGCTTCTAAAACATCGTCAATTGAAGATTTTTTTGTAGACATAGAAAGAAAAGGGTGAATAAACCCTCTTGTCAGTCCGCTATTCTTTCAACGAAAGCGGGTTATGCCTAGTATAGCCTGGAATACATACCCGTCAAATTCCGGTCTATCTCGCAAACTCGCCATCGCGCAAACACGCTCTCCGACCCTCCGTCTTACAGCTTACGGCTCTACCCTCCTTCGCTCTGAAGCTTCGGCGGGCAGGCGGCTTCATGGCTTTACAGCTCTATGGCTATATTGCTGCTTATAGTACTCCAAGTACTCCCCGCTCTTCAGCGGTTTCCACCATTCTGGATGATCAACGTACCACTGAATCGTCGCCTGCAAACCCTTTGCAAGGCTCCAGGTTGGCTTCCAACCCAATTCAGTGGTCGATTTGGTGATATCCACTGCATAGCGGCGATCATGCCCCTCACGGTCCTTCACAAAGGTTTTCATTTCCTCACCTTTGCCAAGCTGCTTGAGAATGGCATCGAGGATTGTCACATTCGGCCATTCAGGATTTTGATTTGCGCCAAAATTGTAGATTTCCCCTACCCGGCCTTTGCGAAGTGCTAAATCTATGCCGCGGCAGTGATCCTCAACATACATCCAATCCCGGACCTGAAGTCCATCACCATACACGGGCACAGTTTTTCCCTCAATCAGATTCGTCACCGCTAACGGGATGAACTTTTCAGGAAACATATTCGGCCCGTAATTATTGGTGCAACGGGTGATCAGTGCTGGTACTTCATAGGTTCGCACATACGCTAAAACCATTAGATCGCCAGCGGCTTTTGAGGCAGAATACGGACTAGATGGATGCAATGTATCCCCTTCTTTAGAGAACTGACCTGGAGCAATATCGCCGTAGACCTCGTCCGTAGAAATTTGGACGTAGCGTTTGAGCTTGCGTTCTTTTGCAACTTCCAAAAGAACCCGCGTACCAAAAATGTCGGTGCGCAAGAATGCTACAGGATCCAATATGGAACGGTCCACATGTGACTCAGCCGCAAAATTTATGATGGCATCTGCATCGGTTGGCAGCGCTTTCCGGACTGCATCAATATCCGCGATATCGCCTTGGACAAAACTGTACCGCGGGTCTTTTTCCACATCCTTCAAGTTTGCCAAATTCCCGGCGTACGTCAGCTTGTCAAAATTCACCACCATGTCTTCCGGGTGCTCTCGGAGAATGTAGTGGATGAAGTTGGAACCGATGAAACCTGCGCCACCGGTAATGAAAAGTTTCATAGTTATTTTACAATCCCCTGCTCCAACTCTTCCAGTGTGTACTCAACTTGCTCGTCCTTGAGGTTTGGATCGTATGCAGGATCTGGATAGTTAATGAGCCAAGCTTCTTCGTTACCAATATTTTCTAACCCAGTTGCGATATTCGGTGGAATGAAAAGGCGAGAAGGATGTGTCCCATCCAAAATATGTTCCTCTCGCTTACCATTCACGTATAGGATAATTTTCATTTTGCCGCGAAGGCAAACGTACCGGGCTGCTCGGACGCGGTGCAGGTGATACCCCTTGAACGCACCGGGCTTGGCAGCGGTGAGGTATGCGACTGTTTTTTCGCCATCCTTAAACAGCTCAACGAGAAAGCCGTTTTCCTGTCCTTCAGCAGTTCGGGTAACAACTTTTTTGGCGGGTTCGGTGGAGAC
>CAZBMC010000058.1:0-5589 GCA_964493065.1 uncultured Gammaproteobacteria bacterium | reverse complement strand
TCCGCTGGCTGTACCCTGCCTGCTGCACCACGCCCAGCACGTTGTTCTCACCCGCGGGCAAATCAATGGGCAACCACTGCAAGCAGGTATTTGGATTCTTGGGGTCCGTCTCAATGCAGTACCCCTTCAATCCGGCGTGTGTCTTCCCGGTATCGTCATCGTACGAGCAGGTGATCGCCGTGGCATCTGGGTAAGCGCGGCAGCCACGTGCGATGAGGCTCTTCTCCCCATCATCCGCAACTTGTAGTACTGGCAGCAGGGAGATGTCGTCAATTTGCAGTGGCACCCGATTCACTGAGGACAGCGGCCGGTGAGGGAAAGACTCGGGGTTATCGCCAACGCGGGTTGAACTTAGGATAACAAAATTCAACGTAGCTCCATCCGGATCAAATACTTGATGCGCGGTTGGATTCCAGGTAATGTTGTTCCCTTTGCACGGCACACCATTCTTTGCCTGGCACAGTTCAAATGGCCCAACGGTATACTGCTTCCACTCAGAGGTTACGGATACAGTATCAATCCAGGAGTTGAACCCCCCGGCTGACCCGTTGTTCCCAATGCTAATTTCAAGGGCATTTCCAGCAGGATCTGGATCTCGCACCCAACGCGCACGGAAGCTCACGTAGTACGTTCCATCTTTGGTCAACCGATCTTGCAGGGTTTCCGGTTTGGTCTGAAACGTTGCCCAGCTGGTACCAATACACGCGTCTTGCCCAGAAGCATTCCCAGGACAATGATCATTGCGATAGCACAGAACCCCAGGATTCTGTGCACACCGTGTGCACTCTGCGCCGGCGGCGTAGGGAATACCCGTGGGGCTCACGCCTGCCGGGCACGCCTCGGTTCGCTCAATGGTCTTTGGCTGGAACTCCAGGTATGAGTCAATTTTCACAGGTGCAGTTGTATTCCCGCTCCGCTTGGTTTCCTGGCTCACAATGCGCGCAATACCGCCTTCCAGTTTGCTCACCAGTGCTAGTTCCCACCCACTCCCTTCAATGGTTGTGGAATCATCAAAGTCGCTGTTCAGTATTGTATCTGTAACTGGTGCGCTCTCACGGCCACCCTCAATAGACGCACCAGTTGGGTAGTCACCTTGGACTTTCTTGATTGCGGAAAGCGCGGTGCCACAGGTACCACCACCGCAGTCTGCGTTCACGGTACAGGTGCGCAAGGCGTTGTTAGAGCAAACTTTCCACCATGCACCAACCCGCGTCGCGCCGGTACTCTTCTGGAAATCCTGCACTTTGTACGCACTGCCAAGACACTGCGCTCCTTCGTTCAGCCCACAGGTACCTGTGCTAAAGCCAGTGAATGCACAGTCAGAATCCTGGTTGCACAGGAGGAAGGGATTATTCGAACACGTTCGGCAATCTGCATCAACCGCACAAGCATTCTTCAGCCGGTTGGAACACCGTAGTTCATTTGCGGTTTGCGTAAAGGGTTCGCACTTCTGTACCCCGCCCGTGCCGGTGGGTGGACAATCCCCATCTTTGGTACAGCTTTGGCGTGGATTGTTCACACACCGTTTCTCGTTCACAAACTGCTGGCACTCGCCATTGGGTCCAATTTTGCTGCAGGTAGAAAGCTGGAGCGTCAAATTCTGCTTCTCCCCGCTGGGCTTGGTACTCTCCACCGTGGTCGTTGGTGCCAGCCACTCTTTGCACACGCGGTCTTGCTTCACCTTCAGTAGCACGTTGCTGTCGCATGAACCGTTCGCTGGATCGCAACTCTTAGGTGCGCCTTTACCATCTGGATTCGTGGGATTGCTCCCCACTGGGCTTTGGTCAACATCGTAGGTCAGATTTGCATTCGAACGGTCGTTGAATAGTTTGCAACCTTCGGCAGCGCTCACCTCACCATTGCACGATGTTGCATCCACGCTCTGCTTCAGTACTGTGGTAGTGGTGGTTTCCACAATGCTGACGTTGTCATACCAGTGCCCACCAGTTGACGGCACGCCATACGCACCAATCCCCAAGCCACACGTACGGGCTGTACCGGAGTAGAACCGACCGCTGATACGCGTGTACGTATCCTCTGACAACTGATCAGCTGGGAAGAGAATCTGCGCGCCACCATCGCTCGGCGTATTCCGATGGGTCATGGAGTTGTCTGGGGTATAGATGTAGGCATCGGTCCCCGGTGCAGCTTCGCAGTCAGTGAGCGCCAGCAAAGCCTGTCGGTTGTCACCCGCTCCACGTTTCACATCCGCGCTGATGACGTACATAGTGTCTGGCTGCAAGTTCACTCGTTGATTCATCCAGTTCTCGCTGGACCATGTGACTTGCACAGCACGCCCTTCAGTACCCGCGCTCGTTTCTGGGTAGTCTTCCAGTGCCCAGCCAGCGCTGCCAAAGATTGACCACCCCTGCGGTCGCTGTGCAGGTGCCGGTAAGAACGCAGCCGGGATACCAGAACTTGCTTGGAATGATTCAAAGGTTCCGTTAACCACAACTTCTTCACCTGTACCCACAGGATCCAAGTATCCGGTACACCCACTTTGGTCACTGGGGCAGGTGCCAGCGAAACCGCCGTACGGAACTGCAGGCGGAACATTTGCAATCTTCTGCGTTGGGCAGATTTTTCCGGAACCCCGAAGCTTCCAGGTTTGGCTGGCTGCATCGTAATCGCAGACGTTGTTCACTGGATTTTTGAAATACGACGTGCTGCCTTCGGGGGTCTTGAATTCCTCACAGCTCAAGGCTTGGCGGCTGCAGAGAATTTGATCGTAGGCATCTGGGTCGTTCTTCAAATACTGCGTTTGCATGCCTTGCAATTCCAGAGTGACGTCTGTACTCACTGCACCAATTTGGAGTGCCACAGACTCCCGGCCCAAAGCACGGCAGGCTTTATCCTCAGCCCGGCAAGCTTTCTGAGGGTCATTCACCCAGTACTCCACTGCATCCGCGGGGGTGGTAATCGTATCACCAGGAAGTGGCGCGGCATTGATTACGGATGTGCCATTCAAATAACCCGCAAGCGCAACCGGATCAGCGATGGTGACGAGTCCAGTGCCATCAATATCACCAGTCACAAGCGGGTTTGGCGCTGGACCATTCCCAAGAACGTATGCAACTAGGTACTCCCAGTCAACCTGATCAATTTTCCCATTCCCGTCCACGTCACCGCGTAGGCTGGAGACGGTATTGGTCTGGGCAAACGGTGTGCGTAAACTGTTCTGCGTGTTGATGAGCGCTTCGCAACCCACCTTCTCGGTTTTGCAGAGCTTGGTGAAATCCTGAAAGATGGAGGTCTGTCCTGCCCGATTGGTGTACGCTTGGCAGCCTTCAAATCCACCGCAGGGTTTCTGTGTACCTTTAATACGGTAAATACTGTCCGTCACTTCGGTCAGGACAACGTTATCAACATAGAAAGGCGCGCTGTTATTCGCGTTATTGTAGAGCAGTAGATCATCAGCTGAATACACATTTCCATTTCGAGAAAAGGTAACTGGACCAACTGTATACTGCTTCCAATCAGTGGTGAGGAATGGTCCACCAAACGACGCACCAACATCATTCCCGCCAGCTCCCCACATCAAGTAACTGCGAAGTTCAACATTATCATTACTATTCTGCTTCTTCGCCCAGAAACTGAGCGTGTACGTTTTGCCTTCAACCAGCAAAGATTGACCGCTGGCATTCTGCAAACGAGCTCGATTAGCGTTCCAGCTACTGAAAGCAAGGGAGTGTCCACCAAATTGAATGCTCTCCGTGCTAATGACTCCACCTGCCCATGGTGCAAAGCTCCCACCCTCAAACGTACTGTTCAGGACAGTGCGGATGTTGCTGCCAGTATTTCCTACGTACTCCCGACAACCGGCCGCGGCTTGGCTGCAGGACTTGGATTTGCCTTCGTCAAAGTAGTAGACCAGGTTGTCCGTGGCATTGCGGAAGGGTTTGCAGCTGACTGATTCTTCTGCGACCAGAGAGCGGAGGCGGTACGAGATATTCCCCGCTGCATCGTAGAATTCCGTGCAATCTGGTTCTGTTCCAAAGTCTGCCTGGCAGTCAATGACGGGCTGTGTGTTATCTGCACACCGGAAAGGATTCCCAGCTGTGGTGTTCACTTCCAAATTCGTGCACGGTGCGTTTGGATTTGTACCATTGCTCTGCACCAGCCGAAACTTCTTCAACTGGTACCCTGCTTCATTGGATCCTTCCCAACTGAAGAAGTCAGCCACCCCAGGGGTTACCGTGGCACTTGGTGGGACGCAGAGTTTGGGAGTAATGAACGCGGCTTTGCCTTCACCGCCCTGCGCCACCTCATCCAAATTCGTGTACGCTTCACACCCAACCTCTGCCGCGGTGCACTGCGTACCGGTTTGCGCCACGAAGGAGACCAGGGGTTGGCAGGCACCAGCCACACCACCGCAATCTGTATCTTCACTACAAGAGATGAATTCGAAGTTCGGCGCGCCATTTGCGGGTTTGCAGTACTTTCCGGTACGCGCATCATGGTCTGGGAAAATGCCCGTGATGGGCTGTTCACGGAATGACTGACAGCCAACCATGTCAGCTGGACAGCTTTGGCCGGCAATACCCGGAACCGCAGTGCTCCCATCGGTTGGGGTGTAGAGCTCGCAGCCCACATTTTCCGCTTCACATTTGCGGGCAAATTTCTCACACGCAGCCGGATCCGTTGCTGGATTCCCAGTACAGCCAAGATTGTTGCCGGGTTCTGAGGGTGGACGCTTCAGATGAATGACATTGGCCTGAGCATACTCTTTGTAACTGGTTGCGCTTTCACCCAGTTCAAGCTGCACATCGTCAAGGAACAGGTCACAGTTCTGCGCAATGTGGAAGACCACAACCGCATTCCGGGACCGAGAAGTCGTAGCACTGTCTGGCCAGGTGTACGTGTATGAGTACCGCTGCCAGGTTGCGGTGGGGTTGTACGGTGACGCAGGTGCGTACTCCCAGGGAACGCCATACGAGCCTCCGCCAGTTTGCAGCTGAACATCAACCGCGCTGCACCCAGCTCCCTCTCCTCGCGCGTTGAAGGTGGTGGTGAACGTTTTTCCGCTCACGGGTGTGCCAATGTCTGCACCTTGGTAGAAGTAGTGTTCACCGGTACACGCGCCAGCATCCCCTTGCCAATTCACTTTCACAGCTTGCGTGCCAGAAGCTGCGCCGGTTGTAACTGCAGACATTGCGCCGCACGCTTGGCCGCCACCACCAGTTATCCAGCCTTGAAAATCAGCAGAGCCGGCTGGAGTTGTCCGAGGTGTTGCCAGCTCAAAGCTGGAATTCTTCAGCAGGTTGGTGCCTGTGGTTTGCCGGATAAACGCCGTACACCCTTCGGATGTCACATCGCACGGGACGGCATCCCGGTCCAGGCGAATGGTGTTCGCGGGATTGGTTGCACTAGTGCACGTCCACTGCTGCGTGGCGTAGTCAAAAGACGTGCAGTACTGCGCGCACCCAGCATTATTTGGTCCACACAGGCTCGTTTGCAAGGTATTTCCCAGGTACGTTGCGGAGGTGCCAGATGGATCAATGTAGGTTTGACAGGTGGCATTCTGTGGATCGCAACTCTTGCCGTTGAACTTCCAGGTGCTCTTCTCTTCCACACACGTGCCGTAGATTT
>CAZBMC010000057.1:0-5609 GCA_964493065.1 uncultured Gammaproteobacteria bacterium | reverse complement strand
AAAGCGGTACGTGAGCTGGGTTCAGAACGTCGTGAGACAGTTCGGTCTCCTATCTATTGCGGGCGTTGATACTTGCGAAGATTCTTCCCTAGTACGAGAGGACCGGGAAGGACGAACCTCTGGTGGATGGGTTGTTGTACCAACAGCATTGCCCAGTAGCTACGTTCGGCCGGGATAAACGCTGAAAGCATCTAAGCGTGAAGCCCTCTTCCAGATGAGGTATCGTTATGAGCTCCCTCGAAGATTACGAGGTTGATAGGCGCAAGGTGGAAGCCCCGCAAGGGGTGTAGCCGACGCGTACTAATTGAGCCAGCGGCAACCGTGGAACGCGCTCTTGGCTCTGTGCTTTGCACAGGGTTATCGCGTCCACACGCAGTCATCCGTTCCCAAGAGCGGTTCGTGTATCACTTTTTCACAGCATGCAGTACAGAGTTTCCGGTGCCTCAAACGACTGGGCCACACCCGTTCCCATTCCGAACACGGCAGTTAAGCCAGTCAGTGCCGATGGTACTCCTTTGGGGGAGAGTAGGCCGGTGCCGGGTACTCTGGACTGCATCACAACCGTACGCCCCTCGCCAGGGGTGTTTTGGTATTCCTTGACCTGACGTGCACATCGTGGCAGGATACAGGGGTCTCACCCATTTTCCCGTGTCTCCTATGTCCTACCGCGAAGGTGAACCCCACCCTGCAGCTGATCTAGAATTCAAGAAAGCTGGTATTGAACGTCTGATGAATGAAAAAATGGAAGCTGAGGCTGTCGATGGATTGAAAGGCATGGTGCACGAACTGACGCGCAGCGGCAACACTGAGGAAGCGGTACAACTGGTTGAGATGGTTGAACCGCGCATGAAAAAGCTGTCACCAGAACTCCAGGCACATTTCAACAACATTGCTGGCGAAGCACACTTCTACGCCTCCGACTTTGAGAATGCAGAGACGGCTTTTGGCGCAACTGCGAAAGCAGACCTGCAAAAATTCCCAGAGAGCGAAAAGAAAATCACCCCCGAACTCAAAGATGCCTGGAGCCGAACCATCCACGCCCAAGGCCGACTAGGTGATGTTACGTTCCTGAGTGGACGCTACGCTGCCGCTGCTGACCGCTTCAAGGAGCAAATTGCCACGCAAGAACTGAGCCCCATTGAACCCGTTGGCACGCGCGCCTGCGCCTTGTACGGCTTGGCCGCGAGTGAGTACATGAAAGGTGAAATCGCCCACTGCTTAGAAAGCCTCGCAGCGGCAAAAACACTGCTAGAAGGAGCACCAGGCGATGAATCGGTCCTCATGGGGAACATAGAAAATCTAGAAGATGCAGCGGAGGCTATGGATGAAGTTGATGAGGAAAAGCAGGAGGCGCTGCGAGGAGCTATCCACGAAATGCTTCAACGTCGCGGCGGAAGTGGCGGCGGCGTGAAACGTATTGACTTCCGTGAGTTATTTGACGCCGCAGTGGTGGAGCAAGAGCTGGCGCAGGAAGAAGAGTAATTCCCCAAAATACATCCGGTCATCGCAAAGGGCCGGATTTTTGTTTTCTCTTCGTCCCACGCCTACAGTTAATAGCTCACGGCTGGTATACTCCTTCCATGCGCCTGATTGCTGATCTCCACGTCCACTCCCGTTTTTCCCGGGCCGTGTCCAAGGACATGACCCTGCCCAACATGCACCTGTGGGCGGCGAAGAAAGGCATTGGCCTGGTGGGTACTGGGGACTTCACCCACCCCACCTGGTTTGCCGAACTTCGGGACCAGCTTCGCCCAACGGCAGATGGTTTCTACGAACTCAAACCTGCCTTGCGGTTGCCCGGTGCCATTGGCAATCCCTTCTTCGCCTTGACCACCGAGCTCTCCTGCATTGCGGGCGACGCAGGCAAAACCCGGCGCATCCACCTAGTGATCATCACCCAAAGCTTAACCACCGTCGATGCAATCAACACTGTCCTTGGAAAGAAGTACAACCTCCGCAGCGACGGGCGGCCAATTTTGGGTGTCACCGCGCATGACCTGACCGAGGAACTGCTCACGATAGATAAATCACTCTTGATTATTCCAGCACACGCCTGGACGCCGTGGTTCTCACTCTTCGGCTCCGCCTCGGGCTACGACAGTGCGGATGCGTGCTTCCGGGATTTGGTGGAACACATTCCTGCCATTGAAACTGGCTTGTCTTCTGACCCGCTCATGAACTGGCGCTGGAGCCACTTGGACAAGTTTAATATCATTTCAGCCGGCGACGCGCACTCACCCCGGAAGTTTGGCCGCGAAGCCACGGTCTTTGACCTCACCCGGCCAGGCTTCCAAGAATTCTCCGCAGCGCTGTGGAACAATCCGGTCACCGGCCGTAAACCGTCAAAAAATAGGATTGCCGAGACCTTTGAGTTTTTCCCCGAAGAAGGCAAGTACCACTTGGATGGCCATGCGAAGTGTCAGCAACACCTGACGCCGGCGCAAACCAAGAAGCACGGCGGACTGTGCCCGGTGTGCAAGAAGCCCGTCACCGTGGGTGTGCTCAGCCGCGTGGAAAAGTTGGCTGACCGGCCGGAGGACTACCAGCCAGACAAACGGCCGCCGTACCGCACGCTCGTCCCACTGGAAGAAACCATTGGCGAAGCCATGGACGTGGGTCCGGCAAGCAAGAAGGTACAACTGGTGTACGAGAAATTGGTGGAAGAACTTGGAGGCGAGTTCAATGTTCTCTTAGACGCTCCCCTGCCCGACATTGCACAGCACGGCGGTGAGGACGTGGCAGAAGCCATCAAGCGCGTCCGTGCTGGGAAACTCCACATTGCCGCGGGGTACGATGGCGAATTTGGCACGGTACACATTTTCAAACCCGGCGAGCGCCGCGGCGCAAAGCAAACAACTATTTTCTAAAGCGAACCCTATGCTAATTCTCTACATCTTCGGCGGGCTCCTCATCATGCTGCTCATTCTGGCATTGGTTGCCGCGTTCATGAGTTTCGTCGTGCTGCTCATGCTGCGCGTCCCCTTCGTCCGCACACCCAAACACGCCATTGACGCTTTGGTTGCGTCCAAACTCATTGGCGAACATGACCTGGTGTACGACCTGGGCGCTGGTGATGGAAAATTTCTGCAGCAGCTGGTACGCGCCACCGGTTGCCGAGCCGAAGGATTTGAACTCTCCCCGTTCTTCTGGTTCTTGGGTGAACTTCGCGCTTCAAAATCCTTACGCTGGGCCATGCACATGCAGAATGTCATTCACATTGATCTCAGCGAGCCCACGGTCATTTTTACGTTCCTGGCACCGGCAGGCTTACCCGCGCTCAGCCGCAAACTCCAAGAGGAAACCCGGCCTGGCCAGACGATAATCAGTTACGGTTTTGAGCTTCCAGGCTGGACGCCCACCCAAGTCATTGACCCGGTTCCAGAAAACCCCAAAGGTTCAAAGTTCTACGTGTATAAAAAAGCTTGATTTTCCAGTACGCTACTGGTAGAGTTGCAATCTTACGGAGAGGTGGCTGATCGCCGCCGTAGGCGGGACCCCGCTTCACGGGGGGGTAATAAATTTAGGAAGGGTGCCGGAGTGGTCTAACGGGGTGGTCTCGCCCCATCATCCGATGGGGCGCCCCGTCGAATGACGGGGCGAAATGCGGCATAAAATGATTATGAGCTACATTGTTTACATCTTGCTGCTATCAAACAAACAACTCTATACCGGGTTTACAACCAGCCTGGAGGATCGATTACAACAACACAAAAATGGTCAGGTGAAATCCACAGAACACCGACGTCCATTGCGATTAATCCACTACGAAGTATACTCACGGGAATCCGATGCCCGACGAAGAGAAAAATATCTAAAAACAACAGAGGGAAAAAGATTTCTGAGGATGCAAATAAAGGATTTGCTTCTAGAATTACAAGTTCTAAGTGCTTAATGGAGAGGTGGCTGAGTGGTTGAAAGCGCCGCACTCGAAATGCGGTATACCTTTACGGGTATCGGGGGTTCGAATCCTCCCCTCTCCGCCATGCACCGTACGGTGCATGAATTTACCGGTTAGTTGAGTTTACTATGTCTTGCTTTCTTTATATGTCTGCTCACGCAGGCTTGACTTTTCTTCCACAATTTGATAAGCTCGGTGACTAACAAAACAAGAAATCAGAAAACAGATACATTCCCAATAGGAGGCTTCATTGTACAAAATAATACGCTGTGGCTCCCGGTATGACCTCGTCATTGTGGTCACACCCGCAGATGCAAGCCCAGATACGCTCGACGCAAAATACCTTAGGTTTGCGAGTTGGAAAATAAATGATGAGCCACCCAACCAGCTCAACCCAATTGATACAATTCAAGTCCCTGGCTACTTCTCAGGGCAAGCAGACGGACTGGGCTTTGAGACTCCGCCACCGTTCCTCTTTGAGAGCGAAGGCGATGTTCTTCAGTTCATCATTGAACGTCGAGTAGTTGGTGTTCCCTTCCGTACTCGAGAAGAATTCCGAAGACACATCAAAGGATTCTACATTCCAAAACTACCGTATCACAGCTTTCCCCATGCCGTTAATGTGCACCGAGAAACATTACCGATTCTCGAACACTGCAAGGAAGAGGGCGTCCCGGTACACGAACTAGTCATGTACTTTGCTTCCTTGGGCCATGACCTTGGCTACGGCCTCAATCACCGAGTGCTAGGATACCCTACGAAGGAGGCGCTGGCGGCGGATTGGACCGGTCGGATAATGTTCTACCTTGGTATTGATACGGAAATTATCCTACTTACAAAGGGTGCCATTCAGGGGACGGAGAAAAACGCCTCAATTCTCACGAACGAGGCGAAAGTGTTGCGCGCTGCTGATTTAGCCGAACTCGCCAAGGATCTACCCACATTCGTACGTAATAACCGGCTCCTCAAAGAGGAAGCTGAGCTGTTAAGCGGCAAAATCATTTCCTGGTCTGACTGGAAAGAGCAAACGAAGAAGATCGTCGAGTTTTTCCTCAGCCAAGACATCCGCCTCACGTCCTACCACGACGACGAGAAAGGAAACAGCCGCTTCCATGTAGCGGCCCAAAAAATCCTGGACGAGTACATGGCACTTCCAGAATCTGAACTCGCGGCATAGCACAATCCCCGGCCTTCCCCCTGAAGGCCGGTTTTTCTTATTGGTGAAAACTCCTCCTCCAGGTAGAATGAATCCACTCACCTCTTTAGCATCGCAGAATTATGCCCCTCTCCCCCGCCACCCTGGCCCTCGTCCACGCCGCGCAGCAGAACGAAACGACGGAAGCCGAAATCTACCGGCAACTTGCACGCGCAACCACCCACCCCGGCAACCGCGACGTGCTGGAAAAAATTGCAGCCGAAGAAACCAAGCACGCGGCCTACTGGGGCACGCTCACGAACGAAACCCTGGCCCCAAAACGGAGTACTGTGCGGAAGTACGTGTGGATTGCTCGATTGCTTGGCCTGACGTTTGGCATCAAGCTCATGGAACGCGGTGAGAAGACTGCTCAGGTGAACTACGAAGCTATGACGGTTGACTTCCCAGAAGCAAAGCATATCCAGGCTGATGAAGAACGACACGAGCAGCAGCTGATTAGCGGGCATTAGGTAGCAGTTGGAACAGCCGAGAGGGTTTTCGTTAAGTAGGCACGGG
>CAZBMC010000056.1:0-5646 GCA_964493065.1 uncultured Gammaproteobacteria bacterium | reverse complement strand
TCCTGATCTCCTGGGCAATCGTGAACTTCGTTGTGAAGAGCACAGTGAACGTCACTGCCTAAGTTTTTTCCGAGATTTCCAAAAACCGCCCCGGCCCTGCTGGGGTGGTTTTGCATCTTGCGTCCTAGAACGTAAATAGGTACGGTAGGGACATGCCGAGGTGGCGGAATTGGTATACGCGTCAGCCTTAGGAGCTGATCTCCGAAAGGGGTTGGAGGTTCGAGTCCTCTCCTCGGCACCAGCTCATTTCGTGCTGCTCGCTGCGCATCCCTGTATCCGGGGCTGCTTCGGGTTACGCATGAAGCTCACTTGACCCAATTGATCGGTGCTTGCCCCAGCGCGGGCTTCGCTTCCGCTCAATAGGGACTCTGAAGAAAATCTTTCGTGTTGCTTTTTGCATAAAAAAACCGCCCAACATTTGCTGGACGGCATAAGGTTAGTCAACAATGTCCATATCATTTGGTGGACTTTCTATTTCAATTGGCTCTTTCACGCTTGGTATAAGCTCGGCAATCAAATAGAAGCCACAAATAACACTCCGTAGATAAAATATGCACTATTTAGGAACAGCAGTACAGCGAGCCCCGAAAATGCTAAAGTTTGCGTGAGGCAGAATGCAAAGCGGTACAACCACGACTGGTCGCTACCGCGTTCCGTAGAGATGCGGTACTCTGGTGATTTCTCAAACAAGATGAGAAGTTCCGCGAGGTTAAACCGTGGCCTAACCTTCAGAAGCGGAGTACGCCTACCCTAGCAGAATGTTTGGAAAAAGAAAAGAGCCTCCGGCGAAAAAAATTCGCGCCGAAGGCTCAAACAATCAAAAGGAGCAAGGGCTCTAGGAATTAAGGTTCGGTAACTTCCGGGAGGCGGCCAGACCGAGGCCCCCATTGCGGCTGACATCCCAGCTGTAGTAGACGCTCAAGCCCTGGGCATCGAAGTAGCCGACGCCGACGCGGTAGCCGCGCGAGGAAACGTCCTGGCAGCGGCCATGGCGTGACCCGTTCAAGAACTCGCCGTTCTTTCGGTGGTGGAGCAGGTTCTTGGTGACCTCCTCGATAGCGAACGGCACTTCGTACTCGGCCGGCAGCATTGCCGTCTGGTCAGCGTAGGTTTTGTCCTCTGACTTCGGGAGGATGTTCGCCAGCATGAGATACCAGCGAAACGCGCAGGTCGGGTCATTCGCAAATTTCTCGTTCGTGTACCAGCAATCCTGCGGGTACGAGAAGAACCGAGGCTGGCCAGTTGCCGGGTGAATGTCCTGCCACTTCCGAATGGTCAAAGGTTTGCCCATGTACTGGTTGAGACCGAGGAATGCGACGTGGGTTTCGCGAATGGTCTTACCCTTGTTGAAGGGGCAGGGTGAGTTGAGGATATCCTCGCCCCATGGAAATTCGGCGACTGCGCGGAGCTGCTTTTCCGAGAATTTCACGCCGTAGAGCGTCGCCCAGTCTTCGATGCCGAAGAAGTTCTTGCCCAAGATTGCGCGGGCAAGCCTCTGGTGCACCGACCCTTCTAAACCGCCGCGCAACATGAGTTCCGCGATGCGTTTAGCGTAGGCTGGATCTGCTCGCAGTCTAGCCAGATGGTCAGGCGTAACGCCTTGATCTTGCAGTGCTTTGAGCGTGGCGCCGAGTTCGCCGAACTCTAATTTCCAGAGTCCGTCGTTGTTGGTGGTTGTGCTTTTCATTGCACTTTCCTCCACTAAGTTATCTCCTTGTTCCGCTGCGCGAAACTTTGGAGCATTGTTGCCTGATTCGTCAGGCGGCGGTCTCGTCCTATTCCTATAAGCCGAGTTGTCAAAGAACGGTTTAGAATAGGCTATTTTGTTGAAAAAGTCAAGCTTTGGGTTAATTGTATATTAAAATGAACCCCAGCAAAAAAATTTTTGCCGAGGCTCAAGTCTCAAAAGAGACAGGGATTCAAGATGCAAAGATCAAAGTTTACTTCCGGGAGGCGGCCAGACCGACAATGCCACCGCGGTGGGCATCCGCCCAGTTGCTGACGTGGAGACCCCGCGAGGAGAAGTAGCCGACACTGACGCGGTCGCCGCTCGAGGACACGTCGATACAGCGGACGTACATCCCCTCCAACAGACGTTTCCCGGTAACCAGGAAGTAGAGCATGACCATGAAGATGACTTCGCAGGCACGCGGCGTGGCTTCGTCGTTGGTGAGCAGTGACTGCTGCTCTTGCCAGGTCTTGCTGGTGGAGTTTGGCACTTCGTCCTTGCGGATGAGGTACCACTGCAGGTTGACCTTTTCCTTTTTCGCAAAGGATTCTTTGTCAAACCAGTCCTGGCTGCAGAAAAGGTGCCCCACCTTGTTGCGAATGTCCAGAATGGACAATGGGTAGCCCACGAAGAGAACGTGCGTGCCCTTGCAGGCTTCCAGCTCGGCTTCGGTGAACGGGATTTCCCGCAGCTGAACGAGCTCTTTGTCCGTGAAGGAAACACCGAAGTGCTTCATCACGTCTTCCGGGCCCAGGTAGCTGGCGCCCATGATTTCCTTGGCGCGCTTCTGGCTGGTTGAGGGATCGTAGCCATTGCGGGCAATGAAGCCGATGACCTTCTTGGCCAGGGCATTGTCCTTGCTCTCGATGATTCTCTGAGCTAAGTCTGCATCAAGCCCAGCATTTTCGAGTCTACCGAGCACTTCGTGCTCTTGGTGAATAGAAAGCTCACGATGTGACATCGCATACCTCCAATAGAATTGGTTGTTTGTTCTGATGCCGTCAGAACTGCGGTTTCAAGCACTTCGCTCGAATTATCAAAGAACGCCTTATGATAGCGCGTTTCATGGAAAAAGTCAATAGCTTGTACTGGATGGCCACATCGTGTGCAATCTCATGGTGGCCTCGGCGAAGGCTAAGGGGGTCTGGTAGCCGAGGGCTTGGTGCGGTCGGACGCTGTTGTACTCAATCAGCCACTCGGTCAGCTTCGGATTGAAGATCTTTGGGTCAGGATGGAAGTTCCCCTGCCGGAGGAACTCGTCCTTGAGTGTACGGTTGAACCGCTCCAGGTGGGCCTTGTCCTTGGGGGTCTTCGGCCGAGACCAGTACCGGGTGAGGCGCAGCAGGGTGGCTGCCGTGTGGAAGTGCTTCAGGAACTCCGAGCCATTGTCCGTGTGGATGTTCGCAATGTTCTGGCTCAGGAGGTACCAGAGCCGCTGGAGGAAGTCTGCGGCTGGTGCCGAGGCGTGGCTGCGGTACATCCAGGCGTACGCCAGCCGTGAGTGGTGGTCCAGAGCGGTGAGGACGTAGCGTTTCACCCCCTGGCGGTGGAGGACGATGGAGTCGAGGTGGATGAGGAAGCCGGTCGCTGGTTCTTTCACCTGCAGTTCCGTGATCCGTTTCTTCTCATAGGCTATTGCTGAGTGTTTCTGCTTCTTCGGTGGCTTGGTATACAGGTGGAAACGCTCAATCACCCGCTGGATGTACCAGGAACTAATGGGCTCACCGTAGGTGGTTTCGTAGAGGCGTTGCAGTTTCATCTTACTCCAGAGCATATGAGCTTTCCGCAGGGCAACCACCCGGTCATCCTGCAGACTGGTGGAGGCCCGTTGCCGTAGATGCAGAGGTCTGCGCGAGCGGGTCTCCAGGCTCCGGAGGTTCGCCTCGTCGAAGGTGCGCAGCCACTTGCCGAAGGTATTCCGGTGCAGACCGAAGTGGCGGCAGACCAGGGCGCCGTTCTGCTTGGCTTTCCCATGGTAGAAGATCATCCACTCCAGGCGCTGCCGCGCTGCCTGGGATAACCCCACGACCTTGGCCGTGGCACGCCAGCGATCATACCGATCCAAAAGTATCCGTTGTTTCGCTGTGCGGATGAGGAGCATGGGCATAGACGAGGAGTTAATGACGCCCCTTGATTCTAGCCTGTTTCCGATACCCTAAACTGCACACGATGTATCTCATCTTGTGCATAGCTGGGCTTTTGGCTTCATTTTTGGGCAAAAAACGAGTACAATGACTGCGCAGGATATTCTCGCGGCGCGCGCCGTTTACGGCGCAACGAACCCCCCGACGTTTGGGAAAGCCTCAATTGCATTTTTTGGAGAGAGGGCGGCGGGGCGAAATTCCCCCCCCCACACCCCCCCTTCCGCCCCGCCGGGAGCAGTCAGGGATTCTGTTCAAAATAGGTTCGCGCAAAATGGATAATTTCCGCACCAGCATCGAATGGTCTATTTTCTTTAGTCAAAAAATAGGGCAAGAAGTCACAGTTCGAACATTTGACTCCGCAACCACTATGCCGAGTAAAAATACTAAAATATTTGGCAATGCTGGTAACCCTGGTGGAGCTATAGTTGTGATTACTAGCTTTGAAGATGCAAAAGTAGCTCTAGAATTGTGGGCCACTGAATATTTTAAACATAAAGGCATGAAAATCACAAAAAACGTGGAAGATGCGATCAAGTCATTTGCGGCAAATGAGGTGAGCAAAATAGAGAAAGACCTTAAAGTCATCGGGGTGCCGAGCTATCTAAAGAAAATCTTTGAGTTTAAGAAAAAACGTGAAGTGCGGGGGTACCTTCGAAGTATAAAAATAACCCAAAATGACTTTGTAGCCCTAATCAATAATTCAGAACAAATAGGATATTCACACAGATTAATAAAGCGCGAGTTTGTACCAGAAAACCTCGAACTCAACGCTGATGACCTTGGTGCTATCAAAGCCTCAAAGATGGGACCGCTTTCACACAAGACACAGAAGGCTGTTTCAAAAATTGGAGAAATATTCCAACAGCGGAAGGTTAATCACTGCCATCTGTACGAACGTGGTGATGAGTGGCACGCATTTCTTTTCACATATGAAGATATTCGGGGTGATCGTCGTCCTCACTTCAAACACGGTACACATGTGCATTACGTTAGTAGTCTTTGGGGGACAATAAGCAAAGAAGACCTTCTTCGTTCTATGGAGAAACGTCATAAGGGCGACGGGGGTGCACTACACGTGAAAATTGAACCCTGGGAGTGAGCTCATAATGACATCCCGCATCTTAAGAATTTAGGAAAAGGTAATCTTCGGGTTCATTAGGTTTTCGAGGTAAAAGGTTCGAACATCGTCTACTAGGGCGCACCAGCTCGTTTCGAGCTGCACCCAAACCATCCCTGGTCGAGCGCGGGCACAGAGACCCACGCTCGGAGTGGGTGTGTATTATCCCCTCCTCATTCGTATTTTCGTCCTATTTCGTATATTCGTAGTCTCTTTCGTAATTCGTAACTAATGCCCTTGACACCCACGTGGGTCTTGGTTATACTTCGATTTGCTAGTAAATCTTCATTTTTGACCCCAACTCGCATGAGTAACCAGTACGCAATGTCCTAAACCTAAGGCGGCTAGACCGTACCACTCATTACTATGCGTGCGGTGTAGTCCCGCCAGAAGCGGGATTTTCGTTTCCTCCAGAGGCTGAGCGCCGAATCTTCTTCCGACTCTCTCCCCTGCAGCAAATGGCACGATCGTTGACAATTGCATATGCAAGTGAAAAAAGTGGTAACGAATGTGCATCTTTTGTAAGTAAGTTAGTGAGTGCTTCCAGTGACGGACCGTTGCTGGGGGCGGATGATGACAACTGTGGCACTCTCGCAGCAATGTGAGAGCGGCAAGAGCCGTGCCATGGTTGCCGCAGAAGGGCGTACGGTGGATGC
>CAZBMC010000055.1:0-5764 GCA_964493065.1 uncultured Gammaproteobacteria bacterium | reverse complement strand
AGCGTTTTGATTTGAGTACTGGCGGGCAACCCTTTGTGGTGGTGCTGCGGAATGAGGATGGAAAAAATTTTGGCATTCACGCTGGAGACCGGATTGTACTGCAAGTGGACGGTCAAAAGATCACCGCACAGGCTGACCTGACGCACCGCCGTGTGCGCGTGGGAGAAATTGGCTTATTCCGAGAGGTATGGAAAGCTGGCAAGGTGAGCAATGGGCAGCCCATCCGCATCACGCCCCAAGGTCGGCCTGCATCCATTGAAGCCATCAAAGCGAAGTTGTTGGGGAAGCACCTGCGGGAGCAGGACATGTTCGCCATTGTGCAAGATATTGTCAACCACCGGATTGGGACGACCGAACTCACGTACTTTGTGGCGTCCAGTTTTTTTCGGGAGTATACCCACGCTGAACTGTACGCACTAACCAAAGCAATTGCGGAAACCGGTGACCAGCTGCGGTTTGGGCCAAAGATAGTAGCGGATAAACACTCTGTGGGTGGGTTGGCAGGAAACCGGACGACCATGGTTGCAATTCCTATCATTGCGAGCTTGGGCATTTGCATTCCAAAAACGTCATCGCGCGCAATTACCAGCCCGTCTGGGACAGCTGATACCATGGAAGTCCTTGCGCCCGTGAGTCTGAGCCTGGAAAAAATCCACCGCGTAGTGAAGAAGAACCATGGATGCTTGGTGTGGGGTGGGGGTTTGCAGCTAGCACCAGCGGATGACATTATCATCAAAACGTCTCGCGTGCTGTCTCTGGAACCGTACTCCAAGATGATTGTATCCATCATGGCCAAGAAAGTGGCCATGGGTGTAACGCACCTGGTCATTGATATGCCCTACGGCCCAACCACCAAGATTCCAGATGTGCGTACCGCACAGCGCTTGGGCACAAAATTCCGGTACCTGGGGAAGCGTTTTGGGATTAAAGTCCGGGTCGCCATGATTGAAGCGCGTCAGCCAGTAGGCCAGGGGATTGGGCCAGCCTTGGAGGCGCGTGACGTCCTCCGGGTTCTGCAGCAGAAGGAGTACCGACCCAAAGACTTAGAGGAGAAAGCAATTACCTTGGCTGGCATGCTCATTGAACTTGTGGGTATCGCACGCAAAGGCACGGGCGCAAGTATCGCGCGGGATCAGCTGGTCAGTTTGAAGGCGTGGAAGAGCATGCAAGGGATTATCAAGAGCCAGGGTGGAAAAGCAGAACTGGATTCTGAAGATGTGACCTTGGGTGCAAAGCGACTACGCGTACATGCAACCCGAAGTGGGAAAATCCGTTCTATCAACAATCGTGCCATCGATGAGTTGGCTCGGAGTTTAGGTGCGCCAGACGACAAGGTGGCCGGGTTGCACTTGCGGCATCGGTTAGGTGATCGGGTGGTTGCAGGGGAAGTGCTGTACACCTGCTACGCGAGCACCCCCGCTCGGTTGCAATTAGCCGCTGCGGCAATGAAGCACGTACGGGTGTATACCCTGGGGAAGTAGGGCGTCTTGACGCACGTTCTTATACTGCTACACTGTGTAGTAGGCACTTCGCATTGTACACGCACCCTATGTCTGAGAAAAATTTACCTGGGCTTGGGAGCCTGGAAACAGAAATCATGGAAGCGCTGTGGAATCTGAAACAGGGGACAGTACGGGAGGTGCTGGAGCATTTACCCCGGCGTTGTGCGTACACAACCGTCATGACTGTCTTGCAACGGCTTTTTGAAAAACACATTGTTGAACGGAAGAAGGTGCTGGGTGTGTACCAGTATGCACCAAAATTGCACAGGGCAGAGTATGCCGCACAGGCAATTCGATCCGCTGTCCAGAATCTTGTCGCTGGTTTTGGGGATGTAGCTATTGCGCACTTTGTGGATGCGCTGGACGACGTGGATCCCAAACGGCTGGCTGTACTGCGAAAGAAGTTGAATACATCACACTCATGAAGAGCACACGCGTTCTTGGGTTCATTGGTGCAACGAGTCTCGCTGTCCTTGGCGGAGCAGTATGGTTTTTTGCGCGCTTCATTCCCGAAGTGACGAAAACGTTGACCTCGTTATTCCGAGCGACAACCTATGCGTGCGCCACCGTTTTTGCTGGCCGTGCGCCGCAGCAATTTTTGGTGGCCTTGCTTGGTGGCACAGCCGTTTTCGTGCTCATTGGATTATTCATATTCGCACTATTTCGTCGGAAGTACATTTTTCGTACCCCCTCAACAGTACAGGCATCTTTGCACATGACAGAAGCACTTACACAAGATGTGCGAATTGTGGATGGGGCGCAGCCATTTGCGCGGACCATTGGGTTGCGGCACCCGCGGATTGAAATTTCTACGGCAGCGATTACTCAGTTATCATCGGCAGAACTGTCTGCGGTACTCCAGCATGAGCAGCACCATCTCCAACTACGTGAACCACTGCGCCGATTTCTGCTTGGGTGGGCGCTCCTCTGGGTTCCTGTGCGTGCCTTTCGTCAACGCGTCGCTGCGGCCTACGTGACTGCTTCTGAGCTGGAAGCGGATGCTGCGGTGGACGATCAACGTGCGTTGAGCAGCGCAATTCTCCACTTTGCCCATGTGCCATCCCCTGCGCGAAGTGCGGGGTTTAGTCCTCTGGCGGCACGGGTGGAGCGTTTACTCGATGCTGCGTATCAGCCAACACTCGGTAGTATCCGCACCTACATCGTTACAGGTTTACTCGTCGCGGGCGCGTTGTCTCTTGGTGCCACGCAGGTTATGGCAAAAGTTTTTAACCCGCATGTTGTCGCGAGTGCTGTGGCACAGGTAGAGATGTGCCGACAGGAGCATGAGCGCCAGCTGCAGTCAACGGATCCGCTTCGCACGTGTGATCGGCAGTCAACCACGAAGTCGTGCGCGCCGTAGTACAAATCCTATGGGGAATTTCATGATACACAAGGTGCAGGTTGCTGGTAGCGGGCTATTGGAAGCGAGCAGCATCCAAGCCTGGCTTTCTGCAATTCCGGGTGTGCAACGGGTTGATGTGAATACTGCGAAGCGCTTGGTGCGCGTCATTGGTGATGGACGAGTAACGCAAACCGCTGTGGCAGCGGTATGCCAAGCGCATCAACTGAAAGTGGCATTCCTCCCATATGGCAATGGAATGCAAACCGAAATGCTGACCGTGGATATTGCAGGCATGCACTGCCGGAGTTGTGAGTTGCTGGTGGAACGGGAGTTTGGCCAACTGCCAGGAGTGCAGAAAGTTTCGGTGAATGCAGATCGGGGTAAGGCACAGCTGGTCTGTGCGGTTGGGCAGGCGCCAAATGAACAAGCGTTTGCTGCAGTAATAACAAAACATGGATACCACGTACGTGGGGTCGAAGGAGCATCGTCAGTGCAGGAGCTGCAGCGACCGAACGTCGGGCACCTTGCTGGGATTTTTGCGCTTGTGCTGGTTGTTGGCTACGCATTCTCACGTTTAGGCTGGTTGCAATTTACCGGTTCGGTTGGAACCGCTACCAGTTTTTCCGCCGTCTTCATCATCGGTTTGGTGGCGGCTAGCAGTTCGTGCATTGCGGTGTCTGGAGGGCTCATGCTCTCGGTGGTTGCCAATTTTCGCGAACGGTACCATATGCACGGCGCGGGTCGGTTGGTTCCCACGGCTAGTTTCGTCGTCGGCCGAATTATTGGCTACACGGTATTGGGTGGGCTGATAGCCGGCATTGGCAAAGCTTTGTCACCCTCTCCATTGGCAACAGGAATCATCACGATCATTGCCGCGCTGTACATGCTCATTATGGGTTTGGATATGTTGCACTTGGCCCCAGGGTGGTTACGCGCTGTGCTGCCGCGGATGCCCAAAGCGCTGGGCCATCGTGTGCTTGAAGGAAGTACGAATGTTCGGTGGTTTTCTCCATTCCTGCTAGGCGCACTCACCTTTTTTCTACCGTGCGGTTTTACTCAAGCCTTGCAGCTGTACGTATTAACAACTGGCAATGTCGTAACAGGCGCTGTGACCATGTTTGCCTTTGCCTTGGGTACTGCACCGGCATTGCTGGCCCTTGGTTGGGCCTCCAATGCACTGAAGGGGAAAGCCGGGCAGTTCTTCTTCAAGCTCGCTGGTGCCACGGTCATTGTGCTGGGTTTGTACAACGTGAGTAATGGCCTCGCTATCACCGGACTCACGGTCACCAATCCATTTGCATCCACCAAAACTGTCCAAAACGCGGATGCTAATGTGACATTTAATGGTACGACACAATTTGTGCGTACGCGGTTTACCGATGCTGGGTACGAACCTGCAACCTTCACCGTTCGCGCGGGCATCCCCGTGCAGTGGGAGGTGGATGCTGCAGGCCAGGCTGGTGGTTGCCGGGCAGTGTTTCAGGTACCAGCGTTCAAAATTAGCCAACTTCTTTCCGATTCAGCGCAGACCTTCACCTTCACCCCAGACAAGCCAGGGACGTACGCTTTCAGCTGTGGCATGGGTATGTACCGAAGCTCTTTTACCGTTGTCAGTTCGTAAGACGTATGGCAAGTCACATTCCCTTCGATCCTGACTTTGATCAGCCTACCCAGTCCCCGCAAGCATCAAATGGGAAGCTGTCGCCGAAGTACAGTTTTGGTTTAGGTTTTGCTATTGGGCTTGGGGGATTAGCTGTGCTTGTCATCGTGTATTTCCTCCTAACCTAAATGGCAAACGCAACCCTGGTAATCACAGGCATGCATTGTGCAAACTGTAGTGTTCGCATACGGAAAGCGTTGCAGGAGACGCCAGGAGTAAGCAAGGCCACGGTAAACCCGGCGACAGAGCGAGCGCAGGTAGTATTTGATGCTCAGGCAGTGCACGTGTCTGCATTCGTTACGGCGGTACAGCACATTGGATATGGCGCAGAGGTCGTTGATATGACGACATTGCAAGGCACTGATCGTGAAGCAAAAGTTCGGGAGGATGCGCAGGCACATACTCGGCAGCTTTTTCTCATTGCTCTCAGTTTCTCCATCCCCGTGCTCGTGCTGAGTATGGGCATGTCAGTCTTGCCGGTTATTGAGGATATTCCTGGCCGGTTGTGGATTATTCTGGGTCTGACGTTGCCCGTGCAGTTCTACGCGGGTTGGCAATTTTTCGTTGGATTCTGGGGCGCCCTGCGTGCGCGAACCGCGAATATGGATTCGCTGATTGCCATTGGAACCTCAGCAGCATTTCTGTACTCATTCTTTGTAACCGTTGGGGTAGTGGAGGGGGAGCAGTACTACGAAATCGCAGCTATTCTCATCACTTTTGTTTTATTGGGGAAAATGCTGGAGGCACGGGCGAAAGGGAAGGCGAGCGAAGCTATCCGGAGTTTAGCCGGTTTGCAGGCGAAGACCGCGTTTGTGATCAAGGGTGGGCAAGAGGTTGAAGTACCAGTTGAAACGGTACAGGTTGGGGATGTACTACGGGTCAAACCCGGCCAAAAAATTCCGGTGGATGGAGTGGTGACATCCGGCACCTCCAGTGTGGATGAATCAATGGTTACGGGGGAGAGTTTGCCTGTCGGAAAGGCCGAAGGAGATACGGTCATTGGCGCGACCATCAACGTCAATGGGAGTTTTACTTTTCGAGCAACGAAGGTCGGATCGGATACCATGCTCGCCGGTATCGTGAAGCTCGTGGAAGAAGCGCAAGCAAGCAAGGCGCCTATGCAGCGGTTTGCGGATCGCGTGTCAGCATACTTTGTACCGGCGGTTATTGGGATTGCGCTCATCACGTTTGTTAGCTGGTTTTTCCTTGCCGGTGAACCCTTTGTGGAAAGTTTGCTCGCCTTCGTTGCCGTGCTCGTCA
>CAZBMC010000054.1:0-5777 GCA_964493065.1 uncultured Gammaproteobacteria bacterium | reverse complement strand
ACCATGCGCCTGGCGCAGCAGCTGTACGAAGGCGTCAACTTGGGTGGCAAAGGCCAAACCGGGTTAATCACCTACATGCGTACGGACTCGCTGTCCCTTTCTGAAAACTTCGTCACTGCCACCCGCGGCTACCTGGAGCACACGTTTGGTTCGGAGTACGTGGTGCCCAAAGGCCGGCACTACCGCACCAGCAGCAAGGGCGCGCAGGAAGCCCACGAAGCCATCCGCCCCACCGACGTGCAGCACACACCAGAAGCTATTGCTGAACATCTGAGTGATGACCAACGGAAACTCTACGAACTCATTTGGAAACGCGCCGTGGCCTCACAAATGCCGGACGCAATTATGGACGCTGTCAGCGTGGACGTGCATGCTGCGGCTGTCCCCGCCGTATTCCGCGCTTCCGGTTCCACCATCAACTTCCCCGGTTTTTTGAAAGTCTACCCAGACGGTGTGAAGGAAAATCTGTTGCCGATCATGGCCGTCAACGACAGCGTGCAGGCCAACAAGATTGATGGCATCCAGCACTTCACCGAACCTCCAGCGCGGTACTCCGACGCCGGCTTAGTGAAAGCCATGGAAGAGTACGGCATTGGCCGCCCGTCCACCTACGCCCCAACCATCAGCACTATCATTGACCGCGGCTACGTAGAACGCATTGAACGTCGGTTGCAACCCACAGAGGTCGCCTACATGGTAAATGATTTATTGGTGAAGCACTTCCCTTCAATCGTGGATTTCCAGTTCACCGCCAAAATGGAGCAGCAGTTTGACGACATTGCCGAAGGGAAAATTGCCTGGCAGCCCGTCCTGCACGAATTCTACGATCCCTTCAAAAAGAACTTAGTGGTCAAGGATGCTGAGCTGGACAAGAAAGATTTGACCGAAAGCGCGACCGATGAAGTGTGCGAGAAGTGCGGCAAGCCCATGGTGAAGAAATTCGGCCGCTACGGCACCTTCCTGGCCTGCACTGGCTACCCGGACTGCAAACACACCATTAACTTGGACAAAGCCGGCAACCACGCACCCTTGCCAGAAGCAAAGGTTCTGGGTGAGGATCCAGCAACCAAACTCCCTATCTACCTGAAGACCGGCCGCTTTGGCACCTACGTGCAGCTGGGTGACAAACTCGAAGCTCCCAAAAAAGTGAAGGGCAAGAAGAAGGAGAAAGCACCCAAACCCAAGAGTGCATCTCTGCTGCCAGACATGAAGGCTGATGAGCTCACTATGGAGCAAGCCCTGCAGTTGCTCAGCTTGCCAAAAACCCTGGGCCAAAACCCAGCTGGTGAAGATATTGTGGTTGCGAATGGCAGGTTTGGTCCGTACGTGAAGGCTGGCGTGGAAACCCGGAGCCTCACCGATGGCCAGTCCCCCATCACCCTCACGTTGGCGGAAGCAGAAAAACTCCTGGCTGAACCCAAAGCCGCAAACCGCAAACGCACGGCTGGTGGTGCAACTATGAAAGAGCTGGGCAACCACCCAGACTCAGGCAAACCCATTAAGGTAAAGAATGGCCGCTTTGGCGCGTATGTCACGGATGGGGAAACGAATGCCACCATCCCCCGTGGGACAGAGCCATCGGCAATCACTTTAGAGCAGGCTCTGGAACTCATCAAGGAACGCGAAGGCCAACCCAAGAAGAAGCGTGGGCGGAAAAAGTAATGTTGCCTCCCAGGCCGAGAGCACTTTGTTTGTGATAAAAAAAGTAGCCCCGCCCAGATGTAGATCCAGGGGCGGGGCGGTACAAATTTTCTGGCCTTTCGTTTTTTGGCCGAGGCATTCATCCCGGTATTCACCCCAATGGGTGCGCGGGATATGTTAGCCACGGCTTACGGCCACGATTCAAGAAGGGTTGCCGACGCTAGCCGTATGGCAGGCGCCGAGGGCATAAGTATCGCATCTTTGACCTCATGTTGTGCCAGCCGCGTAAGTCGATGAACGGGCTGGCGGTTTTGCCGAGATTGCGACAATCTTTGATGAAGACGTCGCTAGTTGTCCGGTTTTGTCCCTCGCCAATGGCGAGCGAAAAAAAGAAAACTCATACATCTCCTCATTTCTTCTGTTCGGCATTTGACCCTAAACGCTACTCATGCAGCGCTCAGGGCCGCGGCGCCGGCCGGTCAGATCGAAGCGGTCGAATTTGAGGTATTAAGGCTCGCGGCTCTCTCACCCGAGCAATGCATAGCGCACAACGGCGCAGCTCGACTACCCATGTCTTCTCCCTTCTTCCTAGGTTGGGGTTGTAAAGAACAGAAAGCTGGTTCAGTAGCTAGGCCTACTTATCCAGATTGTTTAACAAAACAGTATACACGAGCTGGAAAATATGTCAAGAGCTATGGGGTAAAAAGCCAATAAAATGCATGAAAAACCCGCTTTTTTGAAAGCGGGTTTGTAATTTCCTACCGGGGTTGCTGCATAATCAGGCCGTACATAACACTGCCGACCTCCCGTATGAAAAAAGGACAATGAAATGTCCGCGCAAGTTCGGTTATTTCTTCTTTTGAAAAACGATGAAAGGTGCCGTGATCGGTTTGCACATCACCTTTGGAAATTCCGGTGATGGTAATGCCAATACGTGGGTAGTACTGTTCGGCAAAAGCTATTCCAGTGTCGCTCCAGACTGCACAGTAGACGTAACCCTGCTTTTCAGTGAAGGACAGCATCCGACGGAGGAGATGCATCCTCCCTTCGAATCCATCGACCTCTGCTGAACCCAGGAGGTTATACGCAGCGCTTGTTACTGAAAATTTTTGTGTGAAGGTAGTGGCGAAAAAGTCATTGGTTATGACCTTCACATTACGAAACCTGCGGGTATTCTGACGGGCCACTGCAGAGAGTGTCGGGTCATATTCAATGCCAACCATCTGCGCAACGTGCGGTGCAAGCGCCACTAAAGTTCGTCCATTGCCACAACCGATATCAAGCAAAGAACCACCTGGACGTACAAGCGACAGTAGCAGTTGATTCTCCTGCGCAAAGTACTCCTGCATTTCCGGCAAAGGTTCAGCCACTGCTTTTAGATACTGTTGGGTGTAGGTATGCAACCTGACCTCCTTTTTGGAAAAAACAATTTTCACCCAAGTGTAAAATAACTTGGCATGGAGGTCAAGTTTCATCTCGGTCATCCTGAGGAGTCTTCAACAAAGGATCTTGCTCCCCAAACAAGGACTGTTCACAAGATCCTTCGAAGACTCAGGATGACAGAAAAAGAGAACTGGGGAGTCTGCTTGGTTCTGTGTTACAACGGGATTGCCTGCCTCGTCGGCAGACAGGCCACGTCGACCTGAGGACAGGTCTCCTCGCAATGACAGATTGTTACAGGCTTCCAGGATCTCTACCACTCTACGGCTTTACAGCTTCCTTTCCTACTCCCCCACCCTCCATCCATACTCGCTGCCACACCAAAACCCTTCACCTCTCCTCTCTGATTCTACGTTCTCCGTTCAATCCTCCGCACAATCCCCTCTAGCTCTTCGGCATCGTTGTAGTCAATGACAATCTTCCCGCCCTTGCCGCTGGGCTTCAGCACAACTTTTGCACCCAGTACACCTTCAATGCGGCTAGCCTTCGCTTTGAGCTCGGCACTGGCTGGGGCACGGCGTTTGTGCCCACGCACCTGCGTGGACTGATCTTCCACGGCGCGGACGCTCAAATGCTCCTCCAGCATCTTCTTGAACAGCTGCTGCCGGGCTTTGGCATCGGTTATGCCCAGTAAGACCTTGGCATGGCCTTCAGCAATCTTCCCATCGCTGAGCGCGGCTAGCATTTCTGGCGGGAGGTGCAGAATTCGAAGCCCGTTCGCCACCACTGGCCGGCTCTGGCCCACTTTCTTGGCCACTTCATCCTGGGTGAGGTTGAACTCATCCACCATGCGCTGGTAGCCACGCGCACGTTCCACGGGGTTTAAATCCCGACGCTGCAGGTTTTCTACCAAAGCTAATTCCAATTTTTCTTGGTTCGTAGCACTGCGGACAATGGCCGGCACGTCCCGCAGGTTGGCCAACTTGGCCGCGCGCAAACGCCGCTCTCCAGCAATGAGTTCGTACCCGCGTGGCGTCTCAGTGACCACCAGGGGTTGCAAAATCCCGTGCTGCTTGATGGAGGCGACTAAGTCCTCCATCCCCTGCCGCTCAAAGCGCTCGCGCGGCTGCTGCGGGTTGGCAACAATCCGCACCACCGGAATACGCTCAATGCGTTCGCCTGCGACGGCTGCTTTCTGGTCAGCTTTGCCCCAGTAGTTCTTTGCATCCGCACCGGGGATGAGGGAAGAGAGGCCGCGCCCAAGAGTTGTACCTGGCATAGAGTTTACGGTGAAGGTGGCAAAGGTTCGGTTTCCACAATTTCCCGCGCCAATTTCTCGTACGCGCGAGCGCCCCGGGACTTGGGGTCAAAGTGCCGGATGGCTTTGCCGTAACTTGGCGCTTCGGCCAGCCGGACATTCCGTGGAATAACCGTGCGGAAAATTTTGTTGGGGAAGTACTGGTACAAGTCGCGGAACACAGCTTGGGACAGCCGGTTGCGCTCATCGAACATGGTCATGACCACACCCAAGACCTGCAACCCAGGCTGCAAGTGCTCACGGATGAGGTTGATGGTTTCCACCAACTGACCAACCCCTTCCAGGGCAAGGTACTCGGTTTGGACAGGAATGAGCACCTCTTCCGCCGCGACCAGACCATTGAGCGTGAGCAAGCCCAAACTCGGTGGACAGTCAATGAGGATGTAATCGTACTCGTTGCGTACTTCTGCCAAGCTGTCGCGTAGCCGGTGCTCGCGGCGCTCCATGGGGACAAGCTCCACGTTCGCGCCTGCCAGATCCATGGTCGCTGGTGCAGCGCGTAAGCCATCTACAGATGTCGCGTGGACAATATCACGAAAAGGCTGTGCACCAATGATGGCATGGTATACCCCATTTTCAATCTGCCGGTGGTTCAGGCCAATACCAGATGACGCATTCCCCTGCGGATCAATGTCCACAAGCAGGACAAACTTCCCCAGCGCAGCAAGCTCAGCCGCCAAATTGATCGCAGTGGTCGTTTTGCCAACGCCTCCTTTTTGGTTCACGACGGAAATAATGCGTGCCATACAGTACGCTTAGTATAGCAGAGAAAGTCAAGAAAAGCGGTATGAAAAGAGCCTAGTGAGTACTAGGCTCTGATGGTGCATTTGTGGGTTTGAAGGTTGCTGGAATTCCCAAGAGGAAGACAGCGCAAAAAATGCCAATGGGCAGCACGGCGCCTGTACATCCCAACAGCGTCAACCAAGATGTTGGCAAAAGAAAAAATGCCACTCCAAGTATTCCCACGTACCCACAGACGTTAAAGAACTTTTGCATAACTACCTCCGAAACTTTACCCTACGTTGATTCTCCTTTACGGTCAAGAAAACAGCCATATCTCTGTAAGGCTTGGTGCCGGGAGGGAGAATCGAACTCCCATGACCTTGCGATCGCAGGATTTTGAGTCCTGTGCGTCTACCAGTTCCGCCATCCCGGCATGTGTTATCTACCAGCTTGCCCCGCACCTGAAGTGTAACGCAATGGTGCGGGGTTCCACCACAGCGGCAAAGGCATTTTTCGAGGTCCCCACGAACGTGGCGCGCAGTCCCGTTGCGGGACGAGCACGCGTTTGTGGGGCAAAGCGAGACTTCGTCTTCGGGGTCCCCAGAAATGTGGCGCGCAACCCCGTCTTCGGGTGAGCACGCGTTTCTGGGGTAAAGCGAGGCTTCGTGCGACGGGCGGAGCGGAGACGCGCATGCGTCTACGCGCAGCTCTGAGC
>CAZBMC010000053.1:0-5889 GCA_964493065.1 uncultured Gammaproteobacteria bacterium | reverse complement strand
GCTATGTCCTGTAATGCAATGTTCGCCATCAACACTGATTTTCCAACACCGGATTTCCCAATCACGTACGTATGCCGACGCCGATCTTCTCGCGCCAAACGAATGGGTGTCTCATCTCCACGGTAGCGGCTGATACCCAGCAGTACCCCAGACGTTGGGATAGTGAGTGGCGGTGGCGCGGTGCGGTACAGAATCCACCGAACATTGGGCGTCTCCGTGCTCGCGAGCGGCAAGTGCCACAAACTCGCCAACTCTTCGGTGGTGAGCAAGGACATGATTCGATGAAAACCAAAGCGCTTAGCGTCAAACGCACGGTATATGAAGGAGCGAACAATTTTGTCGTTTGTACCTGAACTCTTCTTCCGAAAGCCGTTGCCCGTGTCCGACGCTGTGTACTGCCCAAAGGCGTCAACCACATTGTGCAACCGTGCGGTAGCGGTATGCGCATTCTGGCAGGAAACAATAATCCGGACATTCACGTCAAACGCTGGCTTCGCACTTTTCTCCTGAATCCGATTAATGAGCTCTTCCTGCACCGGCGACAGCTGCTTGGGTATATCCGCCAAATCATTCTTCTTCCCCTTTGGCACAAACGTATGGAACACTTCGGACGCAACAGACTTGGCCAAGCCGCCAGCGGCTGACGTACTCTTTCCATCACGAATACCCCGAATCATAGAGCCTGCTCGTGCGTGCCACCGCGGGTGGGAGGAACGGCACACGTACTGAATGACCACTGACTCACCCTGACCCAGCTTACCCAAGATATTCAGTAGACCAGCCAGTGGATCCACATCCATTCGCCGGTAGGTCAAAATTGGGAGGAGTGGATTTTTGGACACGCCAATGGCCGCACCCAAAGTCACCGCCCGGGGTTGGAAGGGATTGTACTCTGGCACGGGTAGCACCTCCGCGCTGGGGTACTGCGCGTGAATTTGCTGCACCATGAATTCCTGCATCACCTGCGGCACCACCACGTAGAAGCAAATCTCTCCGTTGATGGCGGCAATTTCCAAACTGAAGTGATCGCTACGCCCTTGACCAAGAGTGGCATACCACCGCTGCGCACGCATATTCGCCAAGAAGGACAAGAAGGATTCGCCCACGCTAATTTGCTCCTGCATTTGCTGTACGCGGGAGGCTGCCTGTCCACTCTCTTCTTCTTGCTGCTCTTTTGGCAACGTGACGCGCAAAAAGACTTTTTGCAAATTGGCCGGCGTCCCTTTCCGTCGGCGTTGGCGGAGGAGCACCAGTCCAACGGTAACGACAAGAATGACAAGGACAACGAGCACAAGAAAAAACCAAGGAAAACTTGGTTCAGGAACTGATGTTTCAAAAACGGGAGTCTGTGCCTGAGCAGCAGAAATGAGATAGGTACCGATCACAGTTTTTCCGGGTCACGGAGAAGGAGAATACGCTGTGCTTTGATTTTCGCCTCTTGCTCAATGAAGTACTTGTTCACCCCGGGCAGGACGGACAACCACCTTCTGATGATGGTAATAATTTGCTGCACCCGCACCTTTACATGACCCATGAGGCTAGCAACTTCCTGCGCGGCTTTCTCCCCTTCAATGCGGAAGCGCTGTTGCTCAGCCGGTGGTAAAGTTTTGTAAATTTCCTCCAAACCTTCCGCTAAAATTTTCTCCACCTGAACAAGCTGTTGATCCGCAGCCTGCACGGGCAGCGCTTGCACTGGCACAGGCTGACTCGTTGGTGTCTCATGCACGACTGCAACTTCTGGTTGCTCCTTCACTGGTGTAACTTCAGGCTGCGCCTCACGTTTTTCTGCCGGCTGTTCAACCCGAACCTCCACCGGACGTTCCGGTGTGGGCGCAGTTTCCCCTTGGAATGCAAAAATATCCTCCGGCTCTTTTTCCGGCTTGGGTACTCCTGATGTGACTGGAGATTGAACAGGCATAGGTAAAAAAATTATACCATTTTTCTATCTCATCCTCAACCTTGACATTTCACCGTTTCTGAGGTAAAGTAGCTTGATTTGAAAATAAAAAATAGAAAGGAAAAGAGAACATGAAAAATTTGATGATTTCGGTCTTGTTGTACATCTGCTCATGGCAGCTTGAAGGTTGCGCCGTAGCAAACATGGCGAAGAACTTTCCATCGACAATTATTGACGGTGGATCTGCACGCGGAGATATTGTTGTCCAAGGCATTCGATTACGACCGACATTCCACATTACTTTTCGGACTCTTTCTGACATGAAATTGTGCGGAGGCCGACTGAACGTTACCTATGTGCCAGCGACGATTGCACCAGTAACAGAGTTTCTCATACTGGCAAATCAGAGTAGCGCAATTTCTGGTGATGCGCCATCAGGTACAGAACGCATTCGCATTGTTCTGGACTATGCGGGCACAACCAATGTTTGGGACGTTCCATTACAAGATGGTGAACGCTCGGACACAACGCTTATCGTCCAAATGTATGGAGGTTGCGAATGAAAGCTCTCATGTTACTTACTGCCCTTGCACTCTGCTTGGTGGGTTGCTCCGTGAGTATGCACGGCGGGTTGCATGTACAGAACAACGCACACGCGAACTTTGGTGGGTTGTACTTGGTTCACCCCAGCGGCGCCACCGAACCCATCCTCAATGGGCAAACCATTTCCTATCCGTGGTCCAAAGGGAATCCGGTTATCCGGTATACCCCGGAAGTAATTGTGGACGGGTATGTCCAGTCAGTCGAATGGTACCGGGCTGGCAAATTTGCCCAACGTTCGGAAGCACCTTGTGACTTTGGCACTTGGAACAACGGATCTGGATCCGTTACCATCAAGGCGATCGTCAACATTGTTTCAAAGGAAGACCAAAGATTTCTACGGCAAAAAACCTACGAGTGTACTTTAAACCTGTACGCAGATACGCCGTCACGATTCTAACGTTCATTGAATGAAATCCTCATCTATAAGGTGGGGATTTTGTTATTACAAAACAAACTTGCAATTATTACCAATTCGTGCTACAATATAGTTATCAAAAAGAAAAATCACTCTTCTATATGGCAATTCGTGAAGTTTCGGCGGGTTCTTTCCGCTGGATAAATATCACGGGCGCAACCGCAGATGACACCCTGGAGCTCAAGTACCTCCGGGAGCATTTCCCGTACTTCCACGCGCTTGACCTCAAAGATTGCGTAAGCAATGGCCAACGGCCAAAGCTGGAAATCCACGAGAAGTACGCTTTCCTGGTACTGCTCTTCCCCGTCTTCAACCGGAAGACCCGGGAAATTGAACCTACGGAAATTGACTTCTTCATCCAGAAAGATTTGATCATCATCATTCACGATGACCGCCTCCCTGCTGTGCGGCAACTGTTTAGTGAAGTCAAAACGCTCCAAGCGCACCCTCAAGCGCACCTGGACAATCCACTGCTATTGACCGCCGAGCTTGCGAATAGGCAACTGAATGCCTGTTTGCCCATGCTGGATCACATATCCATGGACCTGCATGCAATAGAACGGCTCATTTTCCGTGGATCGGAAAAGTCGATGGTGAAAGAAATACTGGTCACCCGCCGGAATATAACTGACTTCCGAAAAATTATGCAGGCGCATAAGAACGTGGTGAAAAAGATGGAAGTTGCAAATCGGGTGCTGCAACTTGTAGAACCCGAAACAGCCAACGCGCTGCTGAATAATGCCGTGGAACGAACAAAAGAAATATGGGACCACTTGGAAGCTTTTAAGGAATCCGTAGAAGCATTGCAGCAAACGAATGAATCACTCATCTCCTTCCGGCTGAACGACATCATGAAGACCTACACCACAATTTCCGTGATCATTTTTACCCTCACGCTGGCAACAACGATTATTGCCGCCCGCTTGCCCCACACTCCCCTGGTGGAGACCGCATACGGTTTCTACGCGCTCATGGGAATCCTGGCAATCATGACTGGTCTGTCCATCTACATTTTCAAACGCAAGCGTTGGTTGTAAGATAACACTATACCTCCTATGACCGACGTTGCCGTACAAACGCAAACCGCAACCACGCTGACCACACTCAGCCGCGTGAGCCTTGCGTTCCGCATCGCCACACTCACCTTCACCGGCGGCGTACTTTTGGGTTTTGGACTCACCTACCTGGTTTGGAAAATAAAATTATGAGTCCGTACACCATACTAGGCGTCGTCGCCTTAGCAATTCTGCTTACCTATTTACTGCTACGCCGGCAGGGTGATGTGAATGTGAAGTCCTCTGGACGCATTTTAGATTTGTACGCGAAGGACCTGACTGCCCTGGCGACTGCTGGCAAGCTGGATCCGGTCATTGGCCGTAAGCACGAAATTTACCGCGTCATAGAAATCCTCTCCCGTCGGACGAAGAACAACCCCGTGCTCATTGGGAAATCTGGAGTAGGCAAAACCGCCATTGTGGAAGAACTCGCCAATGAAATTGCAAGCGGCAATGTACCAGAAACCCTGAAGCGGAAACGTGTCCTGGCCTTAGACCTCTCCGGCTTAGTGGCAGGAACCAAGTATCGTGGGGAATTTGAGAAACGGCTGAAGGCATTGGTCGATGAAATCATTGCCGCGGAACGGCACATTATTCTCTTCATCGATGAACTCCACACTTTAGCCGAAGCAGGTGAAGCAACTGGCGCGATTGATGCGGCCGACATTCTGAAGCCAGCACTGGCTCGCGGAGAGCTGCAGGTCGTAGGCGCCACAACGCTGGAAGAGTACCAGAAATACGTGGAGAAAGATCAGACATTGGAGCGTCGGTTTCAACCTGTGCTCATTGATGAACCCAGTGCGGAGCAAACGTTGGAAATCATGCGGGGTTTAAAAGGCAAGTACGAAACCTACCACAATGTCCGCTACTCAGATGCCGTCCTTGAAGCTATAATCCAACTAGCGAAAGAGCACCTTCGGGATAGAGTGTTCCCAGACAAAGCAATTGACATTCTGGATGAAGCTGGCTCCCGCGTGCACCTGGCGCAAATTGAAGTGGGGAAGAAGAGCGCTGGCCCAACGGATGTCACCTTGGAAGACTTACGCATTGTGGTGAAGGACTTTGTGGAATTGCCTTTGGAAGAGGCACGCATGGCAGCGAAAACCTAGCAAAGGAATTTTCCGAAAACGAAAACAACCAAGTAGTTTCTAATTGGAAGGAGGTGAAGAACTATGGCAAAAAACGAAGCACTCTTTGATCCGAAGCTGACCTACGGCTCCCCTATCGTGCTGGCTGTCGCTTTCATCTTCGTGTTCTTGCTTGGCATTTTCTTCATATGGGCAATTAATAATTCAAATGACGAAATTTGTCCAAACCATGCTGCATTACGCGACAAGGATGCCAAGGCGCAGGAAGCGGTCTACACGCAAGGCGCATGGGCAGCTGGGCATGGTTGTCTCATTGCAACCGTCCAAGCAGAGAACGCCGCAGCCTTAGCTGACGCGAAGACAACCGCAGCAGCGAAGACCACGGCTTTGGTCACCAAGTACTCTGACGCCAGCAAGCTCCAAGATTTGAACGCGAAAGTAGCTAGCTGTGTGAATAAGAGCATCCCCGCAAGTTGGGGTGGCAGCGGGTGGGTGAGCATCACCACCGAAGGGACAGGCGACTTCAGCGTACAAACCGTCGCAGGTCTGTTAACGCAGTGAGTGTAGCTGGGCGAAAAAAATAAAAGTGTACCGTGTTTCTCAGGTATACCCAAAAGCCCGACCGCAAGGTCGGACTTTTGTTTTCCTCTCCCCCTCTTGTCATTGTGAGGAGGCTGCGACGAAGAATCCTGCTCTTACACGGAACCAAGACGACTAACCGTGCTCTTTCTTCATACCTGGTTTTTTTCGGCATAGTCTACCCAGTAAGGATTACCCCTCCTAACCTCCCCTTCAAAAGGGGAGGACAGAAACAAACAAACCTATACCGTA
>CAZBMC010000052.1:0-6363 GCA_964493065.1 uncultured Gammaproteobacteria bacterium | reverse complement strand
TTTTTTAATGCAATAATTTCTCCAAGAAACAAGGAAAAAACAATACCACAAAACGTCATTACATGAACATTTCTTCGAAAATGATCACCACCTTCAGCTAGATATACTTGCTTTTTTAACAAGAAAATTGATTGCAAAGTCAGTCCCAGAAATAGTACTGGGATTATTTGAGATACAATTTTATAAAATTCGTCATGCATAAGCTATTCTGCTTCATCTATAACAAATTTTGACTAAAAAGCCACTGCGTTGGCTCCGGGGACAGGATTCGAACCTGCGACCAAGTGGTTAACAGCCACCTGCTCTACCACTGAGCTACCCCGGAATGCCAACGCAGTGGCTCTTGGGAAAACACTGTACCGAATTCTAAACTGTTAGGCAAACCTAGTAATCCTTCAACTTCTTCATCACCTCGTGGTCTTTGATGCGCTCCAGGGCTTTGGCTTCAATTTGGCGGATACGTTCGCGGGTGACGCCGAATTCTTGGCCGACTTCTTCCAATGTATGCGCCACGCCGTCATTCAAACCAAAGCGCATTTCCAAAATCTTCTGCTCACGCGGGCTGAGGGTGTCCAAAATGTCCCGCACGTGGTCGCGGAGGAGCTGCATGGCTGCGGCGCGGTCTGGACTAATGGTCTTCTGGTCTTCAATGAAGTCACCTAGAGTAGAGTCTTCATCATCCTCGCCAACCGAGGTCTCCAAGGACACGGTCTCCTGGGAAATCTTGATGATGTGGTGAATCTTCTCAATAGGCTCACCCATTTCCGCGGCAATTTCTTCGGGCAATGGTTCGCGGCCCAGGTCTTGGATGAGCTGTCGCTCAATCTGCTGGAACTTGTTGATGGTTTCCACCATGTGCACGGGAATGCGGATGGTACGGGACTGGTCAGCCAGGGCGCGGGTGATGGCCTGGCGAATCCACCAGGTGGCGTAGGTGGAGAACTTGTAGCCCTTGCGATAGTCAAACTTTTCCACAGCGCGGAACAAACCAATGTTGCCTTCCTGGATGAGGTCGAGCAAGGAGAGTGAGCGGCCGGTGAACTTTTTCGCAATGGAAACGACCAAGCGGAGGTTTGCCTCCACCAGCTTCTTCTCGGCTTCCACTTCCCCTGCTTCCTTGCGCTTGGCTAAGGTAATTTCTTCACCCGGCCGGAGCAACGGCACCTTGCCGATTTCTCGGAGGTACATTTGAATGGAGTCGCCGGAAATGTCGGACAAATCCAAACGGCTCTCCGCTGCGGTTGGCGTGGCTTTGACTTTCTTCCCCTTGGTGGGTGGTGGGGCTTGGGTATCCAGGTCACCCAGAATGTTCGTGTTCTCTACCGTCCGCAATCCCAAGCTCTCCAGGGTAGCAATGAACTCTTCCACATCTGGCAAGTACTCTTCAATATCTGGGAAGGTGTAGAGAATTTCACCTTCGGTGAGAAAGCCGCGCTGCTTCGCCTTTTTCAAAAGTCCATCAGCTTGGTCAGCCGGGAAGAGGCGCTTGGGTGCTGCAGCTGCACGAGCATGGGTTTTTGGTGCACCTTTCCGAACCGGCTTCTTCTTCGTCGCATGCTTCACAACCCGCTTGTGCTTGGGGGCGGGGTGACGCTTCTTCACGGGGTGCTTTTTGGGCATAAAAAAGAGGAGGTGCGCACTCCAGGAACCCTGGGGTGACTAGAGGCGACGAAGCTGTTGGGTGAGAGCCGTAAACTGCGCGCTGAGTTCCTGCATGACCGCGGTGTCATGCCGAGCTTCCGCAGCCTGCATGGCAGGGGTAATCTTGGCCATTTCCTGGTCCAACCACACGCGGAGCAATGCCCGCACGGCGGCCTCAATTTCCCGGTGCCGTTCCACGGATGAGGCACGGGTAAAGGACGTGACCGCAAGGTTTGCCACGGCCAGGGCATCAGCCAGACTCGCATCACGCTCGCCAGCAGCCTGTGCCCAGGTTGCAGGCGATGGATTGTGCTCTGAACTATACTGATTCAAGAAAAATTTGTAAAGGTCTCGCCAAACCCCAGGTGGAAATGCTTCAGCTGGCAGGTCTTTGGCAATGCCAGGAATAGCGTCAGGCTCCAGCTGCAGTAAGCCCAGAATTTGCTGGCAAATCCGCTCGGTTCGATCCATCACGGGTGCGGGGGTAGTTGTCGCTTGGGTAACGCGCTGCCCAGGGGTACTCGACACAAGCTTCCGGCGCAGAATTTGCTCATCCACCTGTAACCATTGACCCAACTTCTGCAGGTAGTGGGTTTGCTCAATGGGATCTGCCACCATGGCGAGCACTGGGAGGAGGATCTTTGCCGCAACCTTCTTGTCCTCCACCTTCGTAGGGTCACGTGGATTCAAGGTGCGGCTGAAGTAGAAATCCAGAATCGGCTGGCGTTGGGCAATGGCTTCGGTCCAGGCTTTGGGGTCTTTGCGAATGCACTCGTCCGGGTCTTTGCCAAAGGGCAGGGAAACCACTTGCACATCCAGACCCTCCCGCCACGCCACGGCCACCCCACGCTTGGCTGCTGTTTCCCCAGCTGGATCCATGTCAAAACTCAACGCAACTGCCGGGGCAAAACGCTTGAGCAAATGCACCTGCCCGTCCGTGAGCGCAGTGCCGGACGAGGCGACCACGTGCTTCACCCCAGCTTGGTGTGAAGCAATGCAATCCATGTAGCCTTCCACAACCACGGCGACTTTCTCCTGCCGAATAGCTGCCTTGGCCTGATCCAAACCGTAGAGCACCGCGCTCTTGTTGTACACCATGGTCTGCGGGGTGTTGATGTACTTGGCGGGTTCATTGCTATCCATGGCTCGCCCGCCAAAACCAATGATTGTGCCATGCGCATCGCGAATGGGAAACATAATTCGGTGACGGAAGCGATCATACATCCCCGTCCCCTTCTCCCGCCGCACGGCCAACCCAGCTGCAACAATGTGCGCATCACTGATCTTCCGCTTTCGCAACGCGCCAAGCAAACCGTCCCAGGCATCCGGCGCATACCCCAGCTGAAACTGCTCCAAGGTGTCAGATGTCAGACCACGCGTTTCCATTAAGTACTTTCGTGCAGGCTCTGCGGCTTTGGCATGTAGTAGGTACTCGTGGAAGAAGGAACCTGCCAAACGCAGTGCCTCCAAAATGGAAGCGCGCTCGCTCTGCAGCTTGGGATCGTAACTTGGCAGTTCCACATTCGCCTTCTTCGCCAAAAGCCGGAGTGCGTCCGGAAATTCCAGGCCTTCCATTTTCTGCACAAAGCTAATGACATCCCCACCCTCACCGCAACCAAAGCAGTGGAAAATCTGCCGATCGCGGGACACCATGAAACTGGGGGTTCGTTCGCTGTGGAACGGGCACCGCGCACGCAAACGCTCCGGCCCAGCCTGCTTCAGGGGGACGTACTCGCCCACCACCTCAGCGATGTCCAGGCGGGCTTTAATTTCTTCAATTGGCGACGCGGAAATCATGGGTTGGGTAGGGTCTTCTGTATGGTTCGGAGGAATGCTCCTAGCTTGACGGAAACTGGAGCGGAGGTCAACTACCGACTTCCACTATTGAACAATCGAGGTAATCCCAACAGTCGCCAGCGTTACAACGACACCAGCGATGAGCACACCCAGAGTAATGGCGAGAAAGCCCTGACGAAAAGGTATGCCAAAGAGGAAGGCAGCAATGGAGCCAGTCCAAGCGCCGGTCATGGGGAGCGGAATTGCCACAAAGATCACCAGTGCGGCAAAGAGTCCGTACTTGGCAGCTCCGGAAGTGAACTTCCTGCGGGTACGGGCAAAGAGCCAGTCAAAAAACTTTCGCCACATGCTGTACCGTTGCATCAGCCACCGGGACACCGGCTCCAGTAACCATAGAATGAATACCACAGGTATCAGGTTGCCAAGCACCGCCCAGATGTACGCTTGCCACCATGGCATACTAAATGACGTGATGCCAATGGGAATTGCCGCGCGAAGCTCAGCAATGGGGATCATGCTAATGAGCATGGTGGCCAGCCAGTGTGGGATGCTCTGAAAAAGCCCAGCCCAATCAAAGTGAAACATACATAGTGAGGACAACGAGGTGCTTGTAGTGTAGCAGACGCTCTTTTCGAGCTCCACTCTGGGTTCTGTATGGAGCAAAAAAACGACGTGGCTATGCCACGTCGTTCAACGTACTTAGACTTTTTCCACCAGCTGGAAAATACCAGCACCGGATTCGTTCTTGCCTTTCAGTACTTGCAGACAGGCACGAGCAAATTCCAACGAGAGAAAGGCGGGTTCGGTATACCCGTTCAGCAGAACCGGTGAACCATTTACCACGTTTCGAATGAAGTACGCACCTGGCGCCGCTCCTCTTGCAAGTAAACTCCGCCCTTCCAAGTGCTACTCCAATCTGTGCAGCAATTCGTCATTCTTCGTTTGTCCAATTGCGTGCGACATGCCCGCAGCGAGCAAGGTGGTTACGAACTCTTCTGCTTTCTGCTGTAAAACAGCATCTGACATTTTTCCTCCAAGATTGTGTGTTCGCGTCTATCCTACCACCACGTCTGGTGAGAAACAAGCAACCAAAAACCCCCACCAAGGTGAGGGCTTGGTACTAAAATGATTACGACCAAACTGCGAGCACCCCACCCAGAATCGCCAAGTTCACCAATTGGTAACCAGCGGTGATGAGGAACCACTTGAATGGCCGGCGTTCAAACGCAAAGTTGGAAAAGATAACCGCGCCGCTGAAACCCAGCCAGAGCCACAGACCCGTCACCACACCAGCTCCAAACGTCGTTGCCTGTGTGAAGTCCACAAAGTGTGCCAGGACAAACGCTGAAATGAGCGCGACGATAAACATACCAATCATGGCTTTGGCAGCACTCTTCTTGGCAATCTCTTCGGTCAGACCAACCATTTTCATCCAACAATTCCCAAAAAGCTTTGGAAGGTACCATATGTAGCCCAGGAACATACTGATGACCGCGGCCACCAGGACCGCAAGGTAGTTGATGTCGGATTCTGGCATAAGCGCACATGGTAAAGGGGAAGATACTCCTATTCTACCCCTTTTTTGATAGGAGATGCAAAACCACGATAGAGGGTATGGGTTTGGATGGCAGTGTGGTGAGCGGTGAGAGGTAGAAGGCAGGGAGAGGCTTTATCTATACCCTCAATCCATACCTCTACCCAAAACGAAAACTTCTATCTCCCCTTCCCCCACCGCCACTTGGCCTGCTCGCCTGTCTTCCAGCAAATGACTATGAGAATGATCGTAGCAACGAAATCAATGCCCACGAACCATACAATTTGCCTGAGCGTCACTTCATCTGACTGAAAATCGAAACTCAGGAAAGCCGCGCCGACGATGACAAGTGCATAGACGAACAAAATGAGCCACCCCTGCCAGGTGGCTGGGTACCAGCCGTATCCATACTCTTTCGCTTTAAACCAAAGGTGCTTCATTTCTGCACTTTTTTCCAGCGAACACAGCCAACCAGGTGATCATTCACTATCCCCGCCGCCTGCATGAATGCGTAACAGATCGTTGAACCAACAAAGGTGAAACCCGCTTTTTTCAAGGCTTCGCTCATGGCATCAGACTCCTTACTGCGTGCTGGTATCTGTTTTGTGGTTTTCCAGTGGTTTATCTTTGGCTTGCCGCCGGTAAAACTCCAGAGGTATTTCGCCACACTCCCCTGCTCTTTCTGTAACGCGAGAAATGCCTTGGCATTTTTTACTGTCCCGTTAATCTTGGCGCGATTCCGGATGATACCAGCGTCATTCAGCAACTTTTTGATCTTCACTTGCGTATACTTGGCAATTTTCTGGGGATCAAAATTATCAAACGCACGTTCGAAGTTCTTCCGTTTGTGGAGCACGGTTCGCCAACTCAACCCAGCCTGGAAGGCATCCAGGACCATGAACTCGAAGAGCTTCCGTTCATTCCACAATGGCACACCCCACTCTTTGTCGTGGTACGCAAGCATCAGCGGATCGCCGCCGGGCCAGGTGCATTGTGCCATGTACAAAGTATAGCAGTTGCCCTTGCTCAAATCCCCAGGTATGCTACATTCGCAATTCGTGGAAGGGTCGCCCCGTCATACGACGGGGCAAGCATATCCCGCGAAGCCGAATGATCTACAAACGAGGGGAAATGTGGAAGGGTCGCATAGTGGCCGAGTGCGCTCGCTTGGAAAGCGAGTATACCGAAAGGTATCGCGAGTTCGAATCTCGCCCCTTCCGCCATGAAATCAACTTTGAATCGGGGTCGAGCCGCCTTTCTTGCTCACTATGCGACCCTACTCGGGAAAACGGAAGAGGAACTGGACAGACTACTGACCTCCAAAAACTCCGCCGTGCTTTTGGTGTCCAAGACCCACAAAGACGACCTTAGGTCACAATGGCGGCAAGCAG
>CAZBMC010000051.1:0-6461 GCA_964493065.1 uncultured Gammaproteobacteria bacterium | reverse complement strand
GACCCAGGTTACTTTCATGGCTGCAGTGTACCACGCTCGAAAATACCGCGTGAAGAGACCAACTTTGTAAATGCTACCCCGCCGAATACTTGGATTCTTACTTCCCAGCCGATACCAGCACAAACCGCTGGTTCGCAGGGAAAGCTTGTACTGTCCCGATGCGCCGCACGCCGCCGAGCATGCTGTAGATGTAGACTTTTGGATCAGCGGCAATATTCCGGGTGAGGAGAATGTCCGCTGCGCCGTCACCGTTGTAATCCATGACAGAAATGCGCCCACCTCCACGCGCGGTTTTCCCAAGCGCGGTGAATACGGACTGCTGGCGGAAGCTACTCCCGTGAAGTGTAAACGTCCGTACTTCAGGCTCTGTGACCGATGAACGTGTGGCAACAATTTCTTGGGTCCCGTCCCGGTTCACGTCCGCTATAGCCAAGCTATACCCTGTCCGGTGACGCGTACTAAAAGCGCCCCGGAGCGTGGCGATGCGTTGGTACCGCGTGCCACGCAGCGTGTACACCAGCAATGTCGGGCTGCCATTTGTCTCAGACATCACGGCAATGTCGTCTCGCCCATCACCGTTCAAATCACCTGCTGCTATGCTCGTGCTCAGGAACCCGCTATTGAACTGCGCTTGCACTTGGGTGTACCGACCATTGCGGAAACCGAAAGTGCGAACTCGCTGGTCACCACGCATTGGGACGGTAATAATTTCTTTGGTGCCGTCGCCATTCACGTCCGCGAGTGCGACGTTCACACCGTTGCGGAAGGCTTTTCCGTAAGGCAGAAACGCTGCCAGGCGAACACCAGCTTGGCTAAAAACGCGTACCTCCCCAGCGGGCCCCACACCGGTTCCAACAACAATTTCCTTTTGTCCATCTGTACCCAAGTCTCCAAAAGCTAAACTCATCCCGCCCCGAAAGCTCTTTTGAAATGCAAAGAATTCGCGCTGGAATCTGCCACCGGTAATGACGCGGACAGCTGGACTGGCGCCACCGTCAACCGCGACAACAAATGTGCCATTCGGGTCCGGGGTTGTGGCAACAGCCTGAGATGTTGATGACGGAGTAGATGATGTGGTTGCAATTCCGTATTCAAATGCGCCAATATCTGGTGCTGCGCCTTTCCAATGCCGGCAACCAGTTTGCGTGGGGTTGACGTCATCGGACTGGTTGCAGTGAAATCCAGGGATGAGCGCCCCTTTATCAATTGCTGGGCTACCTGCTTGCAGCGCGAACTGTGCGTTGCTGGCATTCACAAACCGAGGATCTCCCATCACGCTCTGGGTGTCTTTACTTGTCCCTTGCTGCCAGCTTAGCAAGGTTGGATATAACGTGCTTGCGAGGTACGAACCGTACGTGCCGCCTGTCCATGCGCCCCCAAGGTTCTTGGCAGCATGTGCGGACGTATGAAACAAATTATTATTTGATGTACTTGTGCTAAGTGAATTCCAACGGAAGGTAAGGTACCGCAGATCTTGCATTTCGTACTCAGACCACAATTCGCTGATGATATTATTCCGGAAATCAATCCGAACATTATCTTTACGGTACGAACTGTCGGAGTTATTATCCGTCCCAATTCGAATACCACTCATGTTCACCAGCGTGTTATTGTAAAAATGCACCCACGTATTGCCAAGGTTTGTATAGAAGGCTGCTTGATGTCCTTCTTTTTGAATGTTGTAAATGACATTCCCTTCAACCGTGGCGGTCGTTGCCGTATTTGTCGTTCCGTTTAAGTTTGGGGGACCAATCCAAATCCCCTCACCTGAATTGTAAATTGTGTTATTCCGGATGGTTATGTTCGTATTTCCACGTTTCATACCAATGGGTCCAAATGTATTGTAAATGACATTCCCCTGGATGAGAGAATCTTTTACAGTGTAGAACTCTATGCCGGCCCCTGCATGCACGTTTCCGATTTCCGTATCATTTATCCCCCCACGATCGCTGCCAATATCGTGAATGCTGTTATTGAGAATTTGCACATTGGGAATGTCTGGGCTGTAGTCATCGCTATTCCCGTGGTAAATTGCGGCTGGGTTCCCCGCACAGTACCCATCGCCGGTACTGTAGGAGAGTTCAGTGTGCTGAATGGTAATATTCCCTGGGCGACCTGGATTGGAATTGAAGCTAATGGTCCGACCGTTCGTTTGGGTTATGGTGAGGTGCTGAAGGGTGAAGTTATTCACCTCTGGGACTGCTGTGTACTGGCCACCGCCTTCAAAGCCTTTTCGCTTAGAACACTCAATGAGGTGGCTACTCGGGTTGTCACTCTGCGGCATCCATACGTACACGTGGTCAGATTGCTGATCGTAGAAATACTCACCCGGAGCATTCAGATCAGCCAGTGCATCACCTGCGTTGTTTTGGGCACCACGTTTTAACCACGTTGCACCATCCACCCAGCAATTCGTGTTCTGGACAGTGAATGTGCTGCCACCCGAGTATCGACACTGATTCCCCGCCTGAAACGAAGCTCGGTAAATGTTCCCAGAGTACTGTTGCCAGCCAGTCACCACATCGCTTCCAACAATTTTCACATCTGCTGCATTCCCTGTGCTGCCTGAGTACACCGTACGTTGCGCGTTGCTTACTCCAGCTTTCGGAGACATGGTTTCCCGGTAGGTGCCGGGGTAGATGAGCACGGTATCACCCGCACTGTGCTTCTGGTTTGCAGCGGCGATGGTGCACCAAGGTGACGTTGCAGCGTTCTGGCTCGTGGAATATGCATCGTTGCAGTTTGCATGCTGATTATTCACATGGTACGTTGCGCCCGCAGCATGTGCACTGGATGAGCTGAACCCCCAGGTGATAGCAAATAGCCCAAAAACCCCAGCTGCCAGCCAGGCGCGGGGGAAAACGAGTTTTTGCAAAATAACCGGTGCTTTGTGGAACATCATGAGTTGTTCAGTATAGCGCAAAAAACCCACCTTGTCGAGGGCGCCAATACTTGTCCACGAATGTCGTGAATCTTGTTCTTTCAGTCTCTACCTCTCTATACCTTTATCCTTTATACCTTCTTCAATACAATTCCACCCACCGTCCTGGGGCAGGCTTCACCTCTGCTGGGTACGTGCCTTTGAAGGTTGTGTACCCATTGTGGTACTCCAAGGTTTCAATGGTAAAACCATCCACCTGCGCAATCCGGTCATTCACCAAATCTTGGATGTACTCCTCAGCTTGCTGCAAGTACTTCGCTGGCACGGGGATGCGGCCAAGTTTTGCGCTTTGGATGTCCAACGTCACACTCTTGTTTGTCAGTTTACTGATGTTGACCCGCACGTACACCGGGGCGTGGACATACTTTTCTAGCATGGTAGAAATTTCCACGCCGCCTTCCACCTTCTTCACCTGCGTATCTTTGAAGACGCTGTTGTTACCCCGGGGAAAGAGCTGGAGAAATGAAGTTATCTCTTCCGACGTCGTTGTGGTGTCCACGGGAATGGACCCAGTGTACGTTTCGTTTCCACCTGCCACAAAATCTGTTGGATTACCAACGACCTTCACGGGAATTTTTTGCTCCAGGCTGGTCAATGCTTGCTCACTAGCCACCACACCCAGGTCAACAGGCTTGGCCGCGCCCAATACCGCCGAAACCACAGGTACCTGCACAATCCCAATACCACCAATGATGACGAGAAGAACAACCACAATCCCAATGAGCCACCACAACCAACGCAACCGGTGGGTGGGTTTTGCAGATGACGACTTCTCAATAATTGGTGCGGCGCTAGGTTGCGTGTCCATAGGTTTACACGTTAGGCGAAAGGGGTGGAGATGAAATAGTTTTCGCTTGTTTCCGGTGCGCAGTTGCAAGTATGAATATCAGTGCGTAGAAGAGAAGTCCGTACACGCAAGCCGGAATGCCAGTTTCTTTTAGCCAGCCGTACTCGTACACCACCAGTCCCAGGGCAAATGCTGTACCCACCAGGCCCAGCCAGAAGACTATTTTTGGCAGAACCGCAGCTTTGGTATGGAAAAGAATGGTGATACTCAGAACGAAAACCGCTGTAAACATCCCAAACCCGTAGACGCAGTTTGGCAAGCCAAAGATCATCACCGGACCCGAATTCCCGCAGGAAAGTGCCGCTTGCTGGCACCCGGTTCCCCACAGGTTGATGTACGACAAGTAACCAGAGAGGGCGGCCCCGGCAGCACTGAAGACGGCAATCAACGCATACGTAAACTGACGTTTCATAGGAGGAGTTAGTGAGAAAAAGAAACCGCCTCTCGTGAAGTCAGCTACCCAATGAGCGGCGAAAGGCGGTTATGCCGGATCTTTGACACGGTTTTATCAAAAGATCTCTAAAAGGGCATAGAAAGTATACCTCTGCCTTGTTTGGGTGGGAAGAGGGATCGCTAGTTCATTCCGTAACACGATACTCCTATCTCTATCCATACTTCCATCCACTCCCAATCCCTCCATCTAGTTCGCCCCGACCTGCTGCCGCCACATAGCAGAATACAGCCCACCCTTGGCGAGCAGCTCGTCATGCGTGCCGGATTCGGCAACCCTACCCTGCTCCAACACAAAAATCCGGTCGGCATGGCTCACGGTGGAAAGCCGGTGGGCAATGAGCACGGTCATGAGGTTGGGCTTGATTTTGGACACCTGCTTGATGGTCTCCGTAATTTGCTGCTCGGTGAGTGAATCCAGGCTGCTGGTGGCTTCGTCAAAAATAATCAGGTCAGGATCCCGGAGTAGCGCACGGGCAATTGCCAAACGCTGACGTTCGCCGCCAGAGAGTTTAAGTCCACCTTCGCCAATCTTCGTGTCCAACCCCTGGCTGGAGCGACGGAGGATGGTTCCTGCTGCAGCGGATTCCAAAGCGGCCAGACATTCCTGATCTGTGGCACTCGGCTTCACAAACTGCAGGTTCTCCCGAATTGTCCCGGCAAAAAGCTGGGTCTCCTGCGCCACCAACCCAATGCGGCGGCGGAACGCAGAGAAATCAACACGCTTTGCATCTACGCTGTTAAATTGCAAAGTGCCAGTCGTGGGTTGGTACAAACCTGAGAGTAACTTTACTAATGTGGTTTTTCCTGAACCCGATGGTCCCACAAATGCCACGGTTTGGCCCTGGGTAATTTCCAAGGACACATCATCAACAGCAGGCCGCGGGGCAGACGAATACGCAAACCCAGTGTGGGAAAATGCAATACGAGTTAGGGCAGTGATTGGCTGCGGGTGCTCGAGTTTTGCTTCGGCGGGTGTTTGCAAAACCTTTTCCAATTGCTCCATACTGGCACGCGCTTCTTGGTAATTCTGCGCAACCATGCCAAGTTCTGCCAGTGGACTGAAGATGAAGAACGAGTAAATGAGCAAGGTAAAGTACTCACCCAGAGTAATGCTCTGCTGGAAAATGAGCCAGAACATGAGTACCAACAAGGCGGAACGGAAGGTGTTAATGAGCGTGCCCTGGATGAAGCTAAACTTCCGAATGAGAATAATTTTTTTCAATTCCAGCTTCAGAATCCGATCATTCGTCGCATTCAGGCGTTCAATCTCTTGCTGGTCTAATCCCAGACTCTTCACCAGCTCCACATTGCGCAACGTCTCCGTGGTGGAACCAGAAAGCGACGCCATTTCTGCCACAATCTGCTTCTGCGCAACTTTTATTTGCCGGCTGATGAAAAACGTAATGAAACCCAAAATGGGAATCATACAAAAGTACACCAACCCAATGGACCAGTGGACAGTGAAGGCGTAACTGAGAACGAAGATAATGCCAACCAAGGAGAAAAACAGAATGCCAATGGCGCTGGTAATCAAGGCCTGCGCATCGGTACGTGCCTTCTGCAGTTTCTGCAGCAACTCACCCGACCGCTGGTCTTCAAAAGCTTGGTAGGGAAGGGAGAAGGAGTGGCTTACGCTATGGGCGTACAACCGTGCACCCATACGTTGCACAATAACGTTTACAAAGTAATCCTGGAAATTCTTGGCGATCCGTGAGACCAGCGCCGTGCCCATAGAGAGGAGCACCAGCACAATCACACCCCGGATGAATTGCCCTTGGTTCAGTTCACCAATTTTACTCGCATACCGGTCTACGAGCAGCCGCATGATTTGTGGATCCAAGAGGGAAAAAACCTGGTTGACCATTGCCAAGAACAGCGCGAAAACCAGGAGTTTTTTAAATTTTTTCAGGTAGGTCCACAGCAGACGCATAGTACGGGTTATTGTGCTGCAAAAACTCCGCCTTGGCAAGGCGCAGATTGCGTGCTACGTTCTGAGTGCAACGGGTCAGTCAACATTGCACCTTGTGATGGCACCGGCACTGCCCGGCAGTCATCATCCTCCTGCCAGCATTGGGTCTGGATGGAACGACATTCGGCCACCTACGTTCCTACGCCTCTGTAAACTGGCTGCATGTCGAAAAAAAAGAAACACTTTGGTAAAAACTGGCTCGAGGTCTTCACTATAATTATCGGGGGCACCACCTGGTCCCCTGATTTTTT
>CAZBMC010000050.1:0-6538 GCA_964493065.1 uncultured Gammaproteobacteria bacterium | reverse complement strand
CAAGCCCCAGTTCTACCTCCGCACTACGGACGTGACCGGTGAAATCATGCTCCCCGAAGGGACCGAAATGGTGATGCCCGGTGACCAGCTGAAATTCGTGGTGAAACTCGTCTCCCCGGTGGCCTTGGAAGAGAAGCAGCGCTTCGCCATTCGCGAAGGTGGCCACACGGTCGGTGCCGGTGTCATTACGAAAATTTTGAAGTAATCTTTCTTCCCCCGTCCTCCGCTGCAAGCGGGGGGCGGGGGTTTCGCTCCTGTTCTTTCTGCACGTTTCCCATCCATGTCCACGCCTGAACCCGCCATTCCCCAGACAGTGCTTGCCCCCGAGGAAGAATCCCACCAGCGGATTCGTATCCGCATTCGTGGGTATGACCACAAGATCATTGATCAGTCCATTCACACCATTATTGAAACCGTGAAACGGACGGGTGCGAGCGTGCGTGGACCAGTGCCGCTCCCTACGGAGAAGAATCGCTTCACCGTCATTCGCTCGGCGTTCGTCCACAAGAATTCCCGCGAGCAGTACGAAATGCGGACGCACAAGCGCTTGCTGGATATCGTTGATCCCACGGCCAAGACAGTGGACGCGCTCATGAACTTGAACTTGCCGGCCGGGGTTGACGTGGAGATTAAAATGTAAGAAACTGCAGTGCCCTGCGCCCACGCGATGACCAATGTCACCCCGTGCGCAGAGGGTACCGAGTGTGCCCATCGTTAGGCTAATAGGTTCTAGGGCCAAGAAGACGTGTACTGGTTGCGATAAGCCCTGGATAACGATTTGCCGATAGTCTGTGTTCGCCAAAGGCGAATCAGTCCATCTGGCAGTGTGACCGCCAGATTTTTCTTTACCTGTAACTATGAGCTTCATTCTCGCCAAAAAAATTGGGATGTCCCAACGGTTCGCCGACAACGGTGACGTTGTGCCCGTGACTTTGCTGGAAGCAGGTCCGTGCGTGGTCACCCAGGTGAAAACCCAAGAAAAAGATGGCTACACGGCCGTCCAGCTTGGTTTTGGCAAAGCGAAGCACATGTCCAAGGCGCGCACTGGTCATCTGAAAGATTTGGCCCCCAGCCAGTGGCTGCGAGAATTTTGGGTGGAGGATGCCAAGGGCTTGGATCGGGGAACGAAAGTTGATGCGTCAGTCTTTACCCCTGGTGATACCGTGGAAGTGAGCGGTACCTCCAAAGGCAAAGGCTTTCAAGGCGTCGTGCGGCGGCACCACTTCCGTGGGGGTCCGGCCAGCCACGGCCACAAAGACAACTTGCGCGCCCCTGGGTCTATTGGTGCTACCTTCCCGCAGCACGTTATGAAAGGTTTGCGCATGGCTGGCCGCATGGGCGGGGAGAAAACCACGGTCAAACATTTGAAAGTTGTGGAAGTGCTGGCTGACAAAAACTTGCTGGCAATTTCTGGTGCCATTCCTGGAAGTCGGGGCAGCTTGGTGCTGATTCGGAAAACCGCGTAACCTGTATGCCCGTAACGAAAACCGCCACTCCCGAAACATTGACGCTCGATGTTTTCTCCGTATCTGGAGAGAAGCAGAAGACGTTGGCGTTGGACGCTGACATTTTTGGCGTGAAACCAGACACCGGCTTGCTGCATGACGTGGTGGAAGCCCACTTGGCCAACCAACGCTTGGGCTTGGCGCACACGAAGACGAAAGGCGAAGTTCGTGGCGGTGGCAAGAAACCTTGGAAGCAGAAGGGGACAGGTCGCGCCCGCACCGGTTCCATTCGGAACCCGCAGTGGCGCGGCGGTGGCGTCACCTTTGGCCCTCGCACGGGTGCGAACCACACCAAGAAGATCAACGTGAAAGCCAAGCGCAAAGCGCTGGCCATGGCCTTGTCTGCACAAGTTGCTGCCAAGCACCTTATTCTGGTGGAAAGCATGCCAACGGATGGCAAGACCAAAACGGTACACACACTCCTGACCAAACTTGCTGCCCATCGGCGTGCGCTTCTGGTACCTGCCGCACATTCCACCGTCATTGTCCGCGCAACGCGGAATCACCCAGAGGTGACTGTGCTCCGCTCCGACAGTTTGAATGTCTACGACGTGCTGCGCGCCCACCGCGTGGTGCTGAGCGTGGATAGCCTGCCAGTGATCCGCAAGACTTTCTTCGCGTCTGCTGCCAAAGCGTAATTTTATGAGTCTGCTTGATAAATTCCGAAAAAAGCACGAGGCTGTTGGCCAAGAGAAAAAACCACAGAATGTGGTGAAGGCTTCGGATACCCCAAAGGAAAAAAAGGCAGAACCGAAAGAAATTGCGAAACCAGCAAAGGCGGAAGCGCGCGCGCTGAAGAGCGATACCCGTCATGCCTACCGCGTACTGCTCCGACCCTTAGTTACGGAAAAAGCTACTCGCTTGCAGCAGATCCACCAGTACACGTTTGCCGTGGCCAAGCGCGCATCCAAAGTGGAAATCGCCCAGGCTATTCACGCGGCCTACGGCGTTCGGCCAACCATGGTCCGCACGCAGGTGGTGCACGGGAAAGCCGTCCGGTTTGGTCGCATGCAAGGCAGCCAGAAAGAGTGGAAGAAGGCCATTGTCTCCGTCCCAGCCGACAAGCACTTGAACGTCAGCGAGTAAGTATATGGCTATTACTTCCTACAAACCAACCAGCCCGTCCCGTCGTTTTGCTAGTGTGTCGCCATGGAACAAAGAGGTGACCAAGGGCAAACCGGAGAAATCCCTCCTGTCCATTCGGAAGCGCAACGCCGGCCGCAACAACCAGGGGAAAATCACCACCCGCCATCGTGGTGGCGGCGCCAAGCGCATGCTGCGCGATCTGGACAGCCTGCAAGAGCGTCTGGACACACCAGCGAAAGTGGACAGCATTCAGTACGATCCAAACCGCACTGCGTACATTGCCTTACTGGTGTACCCTGATGGTGAGAAGCGTTACATCGTTGCACCAACTGGGTTGAAGCCGGGAATGCAAATCCTGAGTTCCAGCAAGCGCGTGGAACTGGATCCAGGCAACCGCATGCCGCTGCAGGACATTCCTGCGGGCACCATGGTGCACAGCCTGGAGTTGCAGCCTGGCCACGGTGGCCGGATTGTTCGCTCTGCCGGTTCTGCCGCAATTCTCATGTCTGTGGATGCAGGTATGGCACAGGTGAAGCTTCCTTCCGGTGAAGTCCGCATGATTGCTGCTAATGCACGCGCATCCATTGGCCAAGTGTCCAACATCGATCATGGGAATGTCCGCTTGGGTAAAGCTGGCCGTACGCGCCACCTGGGTTTTCGCCCGTCCGTTCGCGGGAAAGTCATGAACCCAGTAGACCACCCGCACGGTGGTGGTGAAGGCAACCAGCCTATTGGTCTGAAGCACCCCAAAACCCCATGGGGCAAACCTGCCCTGGGTGTCCGCACCCGGAAGAAGGGGAAGTTCTCCGACCGTTTCATTCTCAAACCTCGAAAGAACCGTTAACCTATGTCCCGCTCACTCGCCAAAGGTCCATTCACCCACCCCAAGCTGCTGAAGAAAGTAAGCAAGCTTCGCCAAGGTGATAAGACCATCATCAAAACCTGGTCCCGTGATTCGGTCATTACACCGGAAATGGTGGGCTTCAGCTTTGGCGTGCACAACGGCCGCGTCCACGTGACGGTGAATGCCACGGAAAATATGGTGGGTCACCGCTTGGGCGAATTCTCCCCAACCAAGAAGTTTGTTCGCCATGGTGGGAAGATGCAGAAGGAGAACGAAATGGCTGCAGCAGCAGCTGCCAAACCAGCCCCCGCAGCGCCAGCGAAGAAGTAACGAATACCTATGGCAACTGCTCCCAAAAAAGTGAAGAAGCCTGCCGTCGCAGTACCGACGTTGTATTCAGCGACGCTTCGGCACTTGCGCATTTCCTCACGGAAAGTACGGTTGGTGGCTGATCTCATTCGGGGCAAAGCCGTGAGTGAGGCGCAGAATATTCTCACCCACTTGGCCAAAGGAAGCAGCACACCCCTGCGTAAACTCTTGGATTCCGCTGTTGCCAATGCGAAGCAAGCTGGAGAGAAGTTGGAAAGCTTGCACATCGCGAAGATTACGGCTGACATGGCACCCCGTCTGGAACGGTACCGCCCCCGCGCGATGGGTCGAGCTGCACTCATCCTGAAGCACGCTTCACATATCACGCTCTCCGTGGCGCATCGGGAAATGCCCGCAGTCACTCCAGCAACGAAAGCGAAGGTGGAGAAGAAGCAAGCACCCGTCACTTCTAAAGCCGCAGCGGCAAAAAGTTAATTGTATGGGACAGAAAGTTCATCCAACCGCGTTTCGCCTCGGCATCACTACAGAATGGAGTTCCAAATGGTTCTCCGTGCGTGGTTTCCGCAACCAGCTTCAGGAAGATGTGAAGGTGAAGTCCTTCATTCGGAAGAAGCTGAAGGCCGCAGCGGTTTCCCGCGTGGAAATTGAACGCTCCGGCAATGCCATTACCGTCACCATCGCCACAGCCAAACCTGGCATCGTCATTGGCCGCGGGGGAGCCGGGGTGGAAGATTTAAAGAAGCAATTAGCCTCGTACTTCCCACCCAAAATGAAGTTCCGCCTGAACATACAGGAAGTGGCGAACCCCGCACTGGTCGCCCAGCTGGTAGCGCAGAACATGATTGAGCAAATTGAGCGTCGCTTGCCCTTCCGCCGCATCCTCAAGCAGTCCATTGAGCAGGTGAAGAAAGCTGGTGGGCAAGGCGTGAAAGTCATGGTCGCCGGCCGTTTGAATGGTTCAGACATTGCCCGGACGGAAGCGCTGAGCTGGGGCAAACTCCCTCTGCAGACCTTACGCGCGGACATTGATTTTGGTCGCGGCGCTGCTTTCACCACCTACGGCGCCGTGGGCGTGAAAGTCTGGCTCTACCGCGGCGACGTGTTTGCGAAGAAGGACGGCACCCCACCTGAAGTCAAGTAACTTTTTCTATGCTAACTCCCAAGAAGGTCAAACACCGAAAGCACCACCGCGGCCACATCCGCGGTAATGCCACGCAAAAACTCCGCGTGAGTTTCGGCGCCTTTGGTTTGAAAGCTTTGGAGTCAGGATGGATTAGCGCCCGGCAGATTGAAGCCGCCCGCCGCGCCATGACGCGTTTACTGCAGCGCGGTGGGAAAGTCTGGATACGCATCTTCCCCGACAAGCCCGTGACCCTTAAAGGTTCTGAAATTCGCATGGGTGGCGGTAAAGGCCCAGTTGATCACTACGTGGCGATTATCAAGCCTGGCACGGTCATGTTTGAACTGGATGGCGTTGCAGAGAGTGTGGCGCGACGCGCTATGCAATTGGCAGCGTACAAGTTGGCGGTGAAGACCAGGTTTGTCACCAAAGCTGAAACCCTGTAGAGTCCTATGCACCTCTCACTTAAAGAATTGAAGCAGAAAACCGCTGAAGAACTTCGCGTTCACCTGGCTGAAGCGCGCGAGCGCGTCCGTGATCTCCGCTTCCGCGTGGCCCAAGACAGCCACAAGGACGTGCGAGAAGTCCGGGAAGTCCGGCAGATGATTGCTCGCATTCTCACCCTCCTCCGCAAGCCGCATACTCCTCCCAAAGTGTAATTTCGTATGGCAACTGCAACTCCTACAACCCGTGTCCCTCGAACCTTCAGTGGTGTCGTCACTGCAAATGCGATGACCAAGACCATTGTGGTTCGGGTTGACCGCATTCTGGTACATCCCAAGTACGGCAAGCGCTACCGTGTGAGCAAGAAGTACCACGTGCATGCCGAGCAGGGAACTTTCCCTGTGGGCACGAAAGTGCAGTTTGTGGAATGCCGGCCGTACTCCAAGACCGTCCGCTGGCGCGTGCTCGCCCCTGCAGCCTAAGCTCCTATGGTGCAACTTCGCTCAAAACTCGTTTCTGCCGATAACACTGGCGCCCGCGACTTGCAGGTGATCACTGTCCTCAATGGCTACAAGAAGCGCTACGGGCAGATTGGCGACATTGTGAAGGTCGTGGTGAAAGCCGCGGTACCGCATGCCGCAGTGAAGAAGAGCGAAATGTACCATGCGGTCATTGTCCGTCAGCGCAAAGAGTTCCGCCGGGTGGATGGCTCCTACATTCGATTCGATGACAACGCCGCGGTGATTGTTGACCCCAAGTCCAAGGAACCCAAGGGAACCCGCATCTTTGGACCCGTTGCTCGCGAATTGAAAGCCATGGGTTACAGCAAGCTCATTTCCCTCGCTCCTGAAGTTCTGTAAGCATATGCGTCTGAAGACTGGTGATCAAGTACAAGTGGTGAGCGGACGGAACCGCGGCAAGCAGGGCAAAGTCCTGCAGGTCTTTCCTGAGCGCGCCTTGGTGGTCGTCGATGGTTTGAACAAGCGGACCCGCCACATCCGCAGCAAGCAGACGCGGGACAAGGGACAGAAAGTGGAGTTCTTCGCACCGCTGCACGAATCAAATGTCATGCTGGTCTGCGCCTCCTGTGGCAAACCCCGCCGGGCAAAAGTGCACGTGGGGACGGACATGAAGAAGCAGCGCCTGTGCGCAAAGTGTGGTAAACCTTTTAGTGCGTAATTTCCTATGACTCCTCGCCTCCTCAAAATC
>CAZBMC010000049.1:4529-6754 GCA_964493065.1 uncultured Gammaproteobacteria bacterium | reverse complement strand
CCAGAAACTCCCAGGTCAGAAGGGCCTGGAAGGAGAGAATTATGAAAACGAGAACATTTCTCGTTCTGGTGATGGCCCTCCTGGCTATTGCCGCTGCATTCTTCGCGCAAGGTTGCAGCACCACGGAGCAACCGGTACAGCCGGTGCCAGCTCCAAGTCTGGATGAACGTTCCGGGGCTGAGGATGCCTCAGCGGTTGAGCTTCCGTATCCCTATGCGCAAATTTCAGCAGATTCCGTTAATTCGCTAGGCCGGATTGCGTATGCAGAAGCACTATCATTCAAGGGGCTACAGGTGGGGCAAGCTCTCGGTGCTCCAAACGCATGCATCTCATTGAATGTTCCGTACTATAGCCAGCGAGATGCGAACTGGCGCTGGGATAAGTTGGGCAATTCGACGACATCGACTATTGATCGCTACGGTTGTCATCTGACATGTATTTCAATGTTGTATGCGTACTGGGGAGTTTGGAACATGAACCCCCGGCAGCTGAATAATTGGGCGAAGAGTCAGGGAGCATTCAGTGGCGACTTAATCATTGCGAGTAAGGCGATTCAGTACAACGCATGTCGTACGGTGAAGTACATTGGCTCCGGTGAAGTGTACACGTACCTAGCCAACCGAAAACCTGTAGTAGCGCAGACGAGTCAGTATGGCGGGCACTTTGTGCTCATTACCGGTTTTGATGGATATCGTTTCTGGGTCAAAGACCCTTACCAAACTGACTGGACTACACAGAACCAGCCGTTAAGCGGTACAGTGTACTCATTCCGTGTGTACGGTGCGTAGCTCAAACGATGTTCAGTGTGCAACTTTAGTTCACCTTGCTTCGTAACCATGGGGAGGCAGTAGCAATTGCCTCCCCATCTCCTAAAAAATTTTTATGCAACGTTCAACAATTACTACAATTTCAATCCTTGTTACAGTCCTCATCGGTTCTGCTATCGCTATCTACTTTCTGTTTATGCAGAATTCTCCTCTTCAGCAATCAGATACCGAATATGCAAATACGGAGTTAGGTGTACGTTTTACACTCCCTGATGGTTGGCGCATTCGTGAAGATGCGAGTGGCGCTGCGCCTACAATTTTTGTCGAAGGTGTTCCTGGACCAGTTGGGCAGCGCTACCAGGTAATAATTACTCATACGCTTGCTGGCACTGGAATGGCTGAAGTAACAGCGCGTGGTGTTGCTGAGGAAGCAAGAGATCGTGGCGCATCCGTTACAAAGGTGCATATCGGTAGGGATGAGATGTACGAGGGGTATCGGGTGGACATGGTTTTTGGCGGTGATACGAATTTTGAAAATACGTATCTTAATCATCAAGATTTCGTCCTGAGCATTCAACGACCTTCGCGTCTAGAAAATGAGAATTACCCAGATGCTGTAGAAGACTACGACACGTCAGAAAAGATATTGCAAACGCTCGTTCTTCAATAGGAAGAAGCAAAACCGAATACCCGGGTCTTGGAAAGGAGACACCCGCGTATTCGGCGATTTTGTCCGGATAGTTCAAGCAACTTGCGCTGCTTTTCGTACCCAAAAAAGAGTATGAACCCCTACCCACTATTGGTCAAGGGCAATTCTCTCACCAAATAATCCATGCATTTATACCGAAGGGAGGTGATATGCAATGAATCTCAACAAAGCCACAATTCTTGGTAACCTCACGCACGATCCAGAGGTCCGCACCTTTGGCACCGGCCAGTCCGTGACCACCTTTTCGGTGGCGACGAACGCAGCTTGGCGTGATGCACGCTCCAAGACCCTGAAGCAGAGCACGGAGTTTACTCCTGTGGTTGCCTGGGGCAAGTTAGGAACAATCGTGAGTCAGTACGCCCGTAAGGGTGATCGCCTGTACATCGAAGGTCGGCTAGCGACAAGACAGTGGGAAGGGAAAGACCGGGTGAAGCGATCTCGTACGGAAGTGGTAGCGCAGAATGTGATCTTCTTGGGTTCCGCACGGAAAGGCGCGAAGCCCACGGCAGTGAGCGCAACGGAAGCACCAGTGGAGGGTGACCTCTCTCGGGTGCCGGTTGCCGCAGTGTAGTCTTCGTTCATTACAATTCGCCCTCTTGTCAGCCCGTCGTCTGTACATTCATGTGCAGGCGGCGGGGAATGAGTGGGGGAATGGGGGTGGAGGGTTTGGGTGTGGCGGCGTGTGGGGTTTGAGGGTGTGGATTGAAGTAGGGTTGGAGGGTTTGGGAATTAATTTGCAAATATGTCTG
>CAZBMC010000049.1:0-4519 GCA_964493065.1 uncultured Gammaproteobacteria bacterium | reverse complement strand
CTTGCCGCCCTGTGGCCGGCCCGTCGCTGGTACTTGGGGGTGCGGGGGGGGGTGATGGTGGGGGGGGGGGGGGGGGGGGGGGTGTGGCGGCCCTTCGATAGACTCAGAACTAGAAGCGAGTATTGGTGGTGTAATTAGAAATGTATTATGGATAGTCATGTCAGTACAAATCGGAATACGGTATCGCAACCCGTATCGTCATTGGGAAACGGTAAGCGGAAATTCGTTATGAGCTTTCGAGATCTCGAAGTTTACCAAAGTTCCGTTGTAGCATGTCGAATTATTTTTCAGGAGATTTTACCAAAACTGCCAAGAGAGGAACGATTTGATCTTAGTGATCAATTGCGTCGTTCGACAAAAGCCGTCCCTCGTCTTATTGCTGAAGGGTATGCGAAGAAGCATCAGCAGCGAGGATTTCAAAAATACATCGATGATGCAATGGCTGAGTGTAATGAAACCATGGTTGGATTAGATCAATGTCGTGACCTCTTCCACCTTCCAGCAGTTATGTGTGATCAGCTTATCGATAACTACGATAAATGCGCTCGTCAGTTATTCAAACTTGCTTTGGCGTGGTCTGCATACAAGAACGAACGCCGTAGCCCGAATCCGATTACCGATACGGGCCGCGACCCCTTTCACCGTTAACCGAATTTTGTCACATATGAAATTCCTCCAATACCTGTGTCTCTGCACCATCATTTTCCAAGTCACATTTCTGGCTCATGCCTCCCCAGCCCCGCACCTCGTCATCAGTGAGATCCAAATTAGTGGCGCCTCTGGGTTTAGCACGGACGAGTTTGTGGAGCTGTACAACCCAACCGACGCGGTGGTTACCATCACTGGTTGGCAACTACTGAAGCGGACAGCCAGTGGCACAATTTTCCCGCTCGTTGAGCAGTTTGAAACTTCGAGTGTGCCTGCCCACGGGTATTATTTAATTGCTCACCCAACTGGGTACACGGGCGGTGTACTCCCAGATGCGCGGTATTCTACAACAAATTCACTTTCATCTGATAATAGTGTTGAGCTTGTGAACACGCTCGGAGTGGTTGATGTGGTTGGCTGGGGGACGGCCACGCACCTAGAAACCGCAGCTGCACCGACGCCAGGTAGCGCAAAGAGTATTGAGCGAAAAGCGCTCAGTACGTCCACGAAAGAAACGATGCGCGTAGATGGCGAAGATTCTTTTCGCGGAAATGGGGAGGACAGTGACAACAATAATCTGGATTTTTTGGGGCGGGATCTGCCGCAACCGCAAAGTACTGTGAGCGAGTTGGAATTTGTAACTGCCCCAGCACCGGTAGTGCCAACGCAACCGCAAACACCAACCAGTGGTATGAATACGAATACGAATGCCGCAGTTTCTCCGTCTGCGCCCATCAGTACGCCAGTGGTAGTGCCCACGCATGACGTGGTGATTTCCGAATTGCTGCCTGACCCCAAAGGGACGGATCTCCCTGGTGAGTGGATTGAAATCTACAACCGGAGTACGAGCACAGTTCCATTAGCTGGTTGGGTACTTGCTGATGCTTCCAAAACAACGTACTCGTTGCCCGCGAATGACCTGAAGCCAGGAAGTTGGCTGGTGGTGCCGCGTACGGAGAGCGGTATTGCGCTGAACAACACCGGCGGTGAAACCGTGACGCTCACAGCACCCGATGGTGTGGTTACTTCCACCGTCAAATGGATCGGTACAGCATTCGAAGCGCAGGCATATGCATTGGTCGGCGAGCAATGGGTATGGACGGGCAAGGCGACGCCGGGCGCAGCAAATGTTTTTGCGGACACGAATCAAGCACCACGCGTAGCAATTCGGGAAGTGGAGGCTGAGGTATGGGTGGGAGCAGAGGTGAAGTTCACGGCTGATGTAAGTGACCCAGATGGTGATGATGTGGAATCTAGTTGGCAGTTTAGTGATGGCGGGAAAGCTACCGGCACCAAAGTAACACATGCATTTGCAAAACCTGGGAATGTGAAAGTTGTGTTAACTGCGAAGGATGTAAAAGGTAAGGCTGCATCAGCAACGGTCCAGCTGAAAGTACGGGACTTCCAACGCAGCCCACACGTGCAGATTTCCCGGCTGCTGCCAAATCCAGCAGACGGGGAGGAGTGGGTAGAACTTGAAAATGCCGGCAGCGTGCCAGTGGATTTGACTGGGTGGGTGTTGCGCTCCAGTACGCGGCAATTGAAGTTGCGGCAGCTGGTGGCGCCCAAGGCAGCTCTAAAACTCACTGCCGATGATTTGCCCTTTGCCCTACGGAATGACGGCGGAACATTGGAACTTGTCGATCCTGACGCAAAGGTAGTGAGTGTTGCTACGTACCCGAAAGCCAAGCCTGGAGAGGTGCTTGTACGAAATGTTGATGGTACTATTTCTTTGGAGGCCGTAGCTGCCGCTGTAAAAAATTTGGAAACGAATGGAAATCAAGCCGTTGCGCCCCGAGTGGCGGGGGAGAGCACAAATCGGGCGGTGAATGCCCAGCCAGTGAACCTTTCCGGCAGTGCAAAGGGCGAAGGGATACCGCCGTGGGTCTGGGCAGTGATCGCGGGCGTCGGCGGAGCAGTGTGGTTGGGCTACGAACTGTTTCGGTTGTACCAGCGACGGAAAAAGAGCGCAACGCCGATCGAATAACGCCGCACTTAATCGCTGGACAGTATTTCGGAATCTACAAATAGTGCGGTATAGTTACAGGCATGAGCCTGACCGGACACACCGCCAAGCAAACGAAGACCAACCCAACCATTCTCGTAGTGGAGGATGAACTTTCGGTTGCCACGAGTCTTACGGAAGCCCTGGAGGATCGGGGGTACCAGGTGGTGAATGCCAAGGATGGCATCTCGGCAGTAACCACAGCACGGCAGGTGAAACCCGCGGCCGTCATTCTTGACCTTGGCTTGCCCAAGCAGAGTGGGCTGGATGTCCTGGATCGCTTCCGTAACGATAAAGCGTTATTCGCCATTCCGGTTGTGGTGCTCTCAGAAGTAGAAAGCAGCGTTGTGCTCCAGCGGTGTACTGAATTGGGAATGTCTTGCTACCTCGCCAAGTCACACTCGTCGTTACCCAAGGTCTTGGAGAAATTGGCGAAAATAGTTCCGCCACCAAAGTAGGAAAAGGCATGCGCCGGCTCAGCGTTGTACTTCTCTGCCTCATCATTGTGGGGTCGTTTGGGTTTTCCTTTCTCCGCTACCAGGCGAACCAGGCAGATGCGAATAATTGGTTCAACCTGCACTGGCGAACTACCTTTGCGCGGCAGAGCTGGTTGCGAACTGTGTTTGGATTGCACCGCGATGGCGATAACCAAGCAGCGTATGTAGCCAGGGATCCCGCAACTCTGCATGTGGTTGTGCACGCCCTTCCTGGAAAAACACTCACCACGCCGCTACAGAACGAGCTTGCGTCAGCACTGACAGTTGTAACCCAGAAACCCAAAGGGGTTACCTTTTCTACGGGTGACAGTATCCCAGTCCAAGCCCAAGGTTTTACCCGTGACCAGGTACGGGCGCTGGCAAATGCAGACGGCAATCATGGTACGGAGCAGGGGACGGCCACGGTACATCTCTTCCTCCTCAATACATTTGCCGATGCGCCAACGAATATTGGTATGACCGTGCGTGAGGATGGCATTGTCATTTTCCTGGATGCGATCACTGATCTTGCGCGCAATGATCCTGCAACGACGAACGGCTACATTCTCTCCACAATTCTGCATGAGTTTGGTCATCAACTTGGTCTTGGTCATGTCAGCAGCGCAGATTGCATTATGGCCGAGACGGTGGAAAGTCCCACAGGCTTTTCCTCAACCCCAACCCAGTTTTGCCAAGAAGAACTGCAGCTGATAGAGGCGAAACGTTTCGAAGTAAGGTAAAAAAGAAGCCCACTGCTTTGCAATGAGCTTATTCATCTAGCGTTACTCCGCCAGCGCTGTCTCCGTGCCTCCACATTTCGGGCACTTTCCGTTCTCCATTTGGACGCCACAGTAGTAGCAGAAACTATCGTCCACAGTTCCTCCTTGGAAAAGAGTGCTATGTTGAATGCCTCCACCCTACAGCGGGGATGCATTGACGTCAATCGTTGTCAGCCGCACCTTTCCTCGCTACGCTGTATCCATGCCCACCCCCACCGTCCTCCTCGTTGATGGCAACGCCATTATCCACCGGAGTTTCCATGCGCTCCCACCGCTGACGGCCAAAGACGGCACCATGGTGAACGCAGTTTACGGCTTTGCTACGGCATTGCTGAAAGCCCTGAAAGATATTAAGCCCACACACGTGGCCGTGGCTTTTGACATGAAAGGACCCACGTTCCGGGATGAGCTGTACGACCAGTACAAGGCCACGCGAGTGCAAGCTGCCCAGGAGCTGTACGATCAGATCCCACTGGCGCACGAATTGGTAGCAGGCTTTGGTTTTCCCGTGGTGGAAGTCCAAGGCGTGGAAGCGGATGACGTGATTGGCACACTGAGCCAGCGTTTGGCAAAAGAGAAGGTGAAGGTCGTCATCCTCACCGGTGACATGG
>CAZBMC010000048.1:0-6893 GCA_964493065.1 uncultured Gammaproteobacteria bacterium | reverse complement strand
AAACCAAAGCCCTTCCCAAAACCAAAGAAACGTGCTATACTAGCATAACTACAAACACACATGAAAAAATCAGTGCGTTTTTTTATAGCTAGGTTCTTGCTCCTCACCAGCAGCGTGGGCTTTTTCCCGTTGCATTCTGCGCAAGCCGCACCTGCAATCTTGTTCCCGGTCATTGGCTCCACAAACTACTCCAATGACTTTGGCGCCCCGCGCACTGGCCACACGCACCAAGGGAATGACATTTTTGGTCGGAAAGGACAGCCACTCATTGCGGTCATGGATGGCACCGTAGAATGGGTGACAACACCCCGCAAGGGTTCAGGCATGCAATTCTCCATTCAGAGTGCAGACGGTTGGTCCTTCTGGTACATCCACGTGAACAATGATACCCCGGGCACAGACGACGGATCTTCCCGCGGGATTTTTGGGTACGCCCCTGACCTCTACCGTGGCATGCCCGTGGTTGCTGGCCAACTCCTGGGCTGGATGGGCGATTCTGGCAATGCTGAATCAACACCACCGCACCTCCATTTTGAAATGCACCCACCCACGGGTGGAGTTGTGAATCCATTCAATAGCCTGCAAGTAGCTCGGCGCATCAGCAAACCAGTCATTCCCCCGGCCGCACCAAATGAAATTCTGCCCTATGGGCAGTTTACCGGCGGCGGTGCCGTTGCCCTGGGGAATGTTGATGCTTCAACACCAGAAAAAGAAATTGTGGTTGGGGCAGGCGCGGGTGGAGGCCCACAAGTACGCGTGTACTCCGAAGCCGGAGTTCTCTACTCCCAATTCTTTGCCTTCCCGCAAACCTACAAAGGTGGGTTAGATGTAGCCACTGGTGATGTAGATGGTGATGGTACCGAAGAAATTATTGTTGCCTCTGGCCCAGGCAGCATCACGCAGGTGATGGTCTACACTCCCGCAGGGCAACTGCTTACCAATTTTTTTCCGTACACCGAGAAGTTTACCAAGGGTGCAAATGTCACAGCTGCGGATTTGAATGGCGATGGTCGAGCAGAAATTATCACTGGCCCACGGTACGGCGGCGGGCCCCATGTTCGAATCTTTGACGGACAAACTGGCGCCGTTCTTTCCCAATTCTTCACCTACGACGAAAAATTTCACGCCGGCATTGATGTGGCTGCTACGGCGGCCACGGCAACACGCCCGTCGCTCATTATTACTACCCCTCTGGGTGGAGGTCCCAATGTACGCATCTTCAACGGCAATGACAACTCCCTCGTAGGTTGGTTCTTCGCTGGCGATCCACGAGCCCGGACAGGTATACGCGTAAGCATCGCTGACGTGGACACCTCCACACCTGATCCAGAGATTGTTACTATCCCCTACGTCCGTAGAGCGCCAACGGCCACGATGTACGATTTGCTGGGAAACCAAGTTTCTACCTTCGACTTCCTAGAACCCTGGTGGGAAGGTGGGTATGACTTGGCCGCGGAAAGTGGCGGTGTCATTGGCGTCACCGCAATCCCCTTCCTCACCCGCCGCCGGACAACGGTGCGCTGGTTGTACGGACCACCGTCAACCACCAACAATCAGTACGACAACTGGTGGGGTTACTAAGGAAGAAGGTCAGAGTGAAGACCTCTGGCTTTTTTTGTTGACACAAAATGTACTCGTGCTAGGGTAAGTGGAAAATAATCAATACAAAGGAGAACAACGTGCATTACCAAGATCCACTTTTTGGACTGCGCACTTTCCCAGACTTTGTTGGTGAACTTGCGGAGACGCCGCTCATGCAGCGAACACTCGACATTTCGCAAGATGTGCTGCCGCCAAAGCTCCGTCCAGCCAAAACCCCTCACCGTTATGAACATGGTTTTGGTGTTTGCGGGAACATGCATGAAACTGTGCAAGGAAACCCAGGGTTGCTGCGGTATGCAACGCTCCTGCTCACCGGAGCATTACTGCACGATACTGGAAACGCCGTCTTTTCCCACCTGTCTGAACCATTTCTGCAACAGCTCTTTGGGAAAAATGGTGAAACTTTTCTGGAAGATATGTTGGCGCGCTTCAAGATGGAAACGCAACTACGAAAATTTGGCGTTGACCCTGACGACCTGGTAAAACTGGTCTCAGGAAAACTGACTCCCCTATCCACCATCCTGCACGGCAGCATGGATGTGGATAATCTCGACAACGTCTACCGATTCTGGCTGGCGTACAACCCCGGGAGCGCACCGTACGATCCCCACCTGATTGCCCGAGCGTTCCGGTTCACAAACGACAGTTGGTACGTGCAAGCCTCTGCTGCACCTGAATGCCGCCAATGGCAAGACACCCGAGAGGGCGTGTACAACATTGTCTATGGCGAACCAAACCTGAACGTCTCGCTCATGATGTACCGCGCGGTTTACCTGGCGTTCAGAAAAGGTGAACTGTCAAAAGATTTCTTCTTTTGCACTGACTCGGAAGGGTTAAGCTACCTACTCCGCTGCAACGCTGATTCCGCTCGTCTAGTCCAAAGTGTTCTGGATGGGCAGGTCTACCCAACCGTATACCAGCACCAAACCACGACACCACGCCAGGCGTTCCTGGAACGTTGTAAGCAATGGGATTTTCGCAGTACGGCCGCGAACTTTCTGCAGGAGCAGCTGGGAATCCCCGCATGGGCAATTGCCGTCCACGCTGGTGCAGGCCGAGACCGGCGACAAATCGCACTTCCGTTTCGGCAACCGGATGGTACGGAAACGTACGACGAAAATCATTCCCAGCCCATTTACCGCCTCAAAGTCTTTCTGTCTCCCGAATACCAGTCCAGAAGCAACGAAGTGCAAAATCTGGTACAGCACCTTCTGAACTAATGTACAGTAAAGCCCTCTGGAAACAGTGGGCTTTTTTGCAGGCGACAGTTTCCAAAGGCCATGCTAGAGTCAAAAGGTGAACCAACCCCAACCCTCATCTGGCTTTACCGGCCTCGGGATTGCGCCGCGTTTACTTGACGCGCTTGACCGACTGAAATTCACCACTCCAACCCCCATCCAACAGCGGTCAATTCCAGTTGGAATCTCAGGGAAGGACTTGATTGCGATTGCCCAAACCGGAACGGGCAAGACGTTAGCCTTTGGTATTCCCATGCTCCAGCGCCTAGAGCAGGTCAAAGGCCAGGGTTTGATTATCCTCCCCACTCGCGAACTCGCCATTCAGGTGGATGAAGCCCTGCAAGCCATTGGCCGAAGTTTGGGCCTTCGCACTGCCGTGCTCATTGGCGGCGCGTCCATGATATTCCAGCGCAAGAACCTGGAACGCAAACCCCACATTATCATTGCCACGCCTGGCCGGTTACTAGACCACATGGAACAGCGGACGGTCCGGCTACATGATACGAAAATTTTGGTGCTCGATGAAGCTGACCGCATGCTGGATATGGGCTTTGCTCCGCAGATCAAAAAAATTCTGACCGCGGTGCCCCGGGAACGGCAGACCATGCTCTTCTCTGCCACCATGCCAACAACCATTGTAGGCATTGCCCGCCAGCACATGCAGCTCCCCATTCAGGTAGAAATTGCGCGCTCTGGCACTGCTGCAGAAAAAGTTACGCAGGAAGTGTACTTCTTGGACTCTTCTGCCAAACCTCGCCTGCTGGAATTAACCTTGCAGCAAGTATTGGGCCCCGTCTTAGTCTTCACACGGACGAAGCACGCCGCCAAAAAACTCACCCGGCTGGTGAAGGCCATGGGGCACACCTCTGCGGAAATTCATTCCAACCGCAGCCTAGCCCAACGCCGCGAAGCCCTAGATGGTTTCAAGTCTGGGAAGTACCGCGTCCTGATTGCCACGGATATTGCCGCGCGCGGGATTGACGTGACGGGAATTGAATTGGTGGTGAACTTTGACTTGCCAACGAATGCAGAAGACTACGTCCACCGCATTGGCCGCACTGGCCGCGCTGGGCAGTCTGGCCGTGCCATTTCCTTTGCCACCTTTGACCAGCGTAGAGACGTCCGTTCCATTGAACGGCTCATGCGCATTGCCTTACCCGTGAAGCGAATCCCAGAACTCCCCCCGGCACGTTTCATGCCGCACGTCAAACCTGATCATGAAGATCGACCACGGCGCTTTTCTGGACCCCGCCGCGGTGGTGCTCCTTTTTCCCGGGGCGGCTCGCGTGAAAGCGGTCGGAGTGGCAGCCATGGACGACCCGGTGGCCGTAACCGCGGTTTTCGGCGGTAAAAAAACCTCTCTCGGTGGTGGCATTTCGTGAAAATGCTACATTTACGTTATACTATTTTCACCTATGCCCAAATCATCATCCCAAAATCGTATGCCGAAAATCACATCTGTTGAAGTAACAACCTCCACCAGCGTTATGGAGATCTTAGGCGTCACGGTTTCCATGGTTGCTGCCATGGCACTGGGGACGGGACTTCTGGCTGGCATGCTGTTTACAAAATCTCCATCTGCAACCCAAAATGCAAGCACAGCTGCTTCAACATTTTCCCTATTTGCGCTGGAACAGAGTGTTTCTGCTCTCACCGTGGCAGAAGTCCAAAAGAATGTACCCGGTTTGGAAACAGTTTTTGTACGAGCAAATACAAACACTCTAAAAGTCCTAAGTCTAACCGGGGTTGATGTTTTTACTCCGGTCCCCATTGGTGGCATAGTGCTGCAACCCCCAGCGGTGGGTGATATCGATGGAGATGGTGAAGCAGAAATCATCATCACCCCGCAAATCTCTTCCAATATTCTCGCCTTTAACCATGATGGCACACCAGTTACCGGCTGGCCTGTCGCAATTGACCAGAGTACACCCAGGAACTTACAGCTAGCCGACGTCAATGCTGATGGGAAACTGGATGTTGTATACATCACCAAGAATACGGTCCACATGCTCAATGGCAGTGGGCAGGAAATCCGTTCTTTTAGCACTGCTGACGGCCTAACCGGCACCACCACAACAACCCGCATGGATATCCAAGATGTGAATGGTGACAGTCAACTTGAAATAGTGACCACCACCCAAGCTTCCGCTATTCCCTACGATACACTCCACACAGCAATCTACTCCCTAACTGGAGTGAAGAGTGCGGCCTGGAATGCAGATGGCCAAGCAACGGATCTGAACGTTGTTGACCTGCAGCGCGCCACCGCAAATAAAGAAATCCTCATTGCCGCGTCCTTGTTTAACAAAGAAACTCTTGAAACAACCTACAAAGTCTACGGCTTCACAAGCACTGGCACACCGCTTCCAGGCTGGCCAATTAGCGTGAATGCCCAAAAAATCGCTATAGGAAATATTCTGCAACAGATCCAGGCCGGTTCAGACAATTTGGAAGTCGCAATAATCGCCAATGGGCAAGTGAGCGTATTCCAAAGTGATGGCACGATTGCTTCTGGCTGGCCAGTTACCCCAACCACAACCTGTACCCCAGGAAATGTTCTCCTGAATGATATGAACGGGGATCTCACGCCAGAAATTGTTGTCACAACAAATTCATCCACCCAAACAGACTGCAATGTTGCGATATTGGATGCCACCGGTCAACACACCGTAGGTTCACCATACTCAGTGAATGCTTCAATTACTGGCTATCGGCCACCGGTTATTGCTGACATTGATAATGACGGTAAACCTGAACTCTTGGTACCTGCTTTGAATACGAACCGCATTGCCCGCTGGGATGCAGATTTTACAACCACAGCGCGTGGTGCTCAGTGGCCACAGGAAAAGCAGAACCCTACATTGCGCCCAAACATCCCAACCTTGTGCCTCCCAACCGTAGCCGGTGGTACCCCTGATCCATCCTGCGTGGGCATGTGTACCGATGGATCACCGAACCACGCGTGCAATGGCACAAACTCATGCGTAGACGGCACACTGCTGGTGAATGGTGATGCGGATAATTCTGGCCAGGTAAACATCACCGATGCGGTCTACCTCATTAACTACATCTTTGCTGGTGGTCCTGCGCCATCACCCATGAGCCTGGGTGACGCAGATGGTACAGGACAACTGAACATCACCGATGCGGTCTACCTCATTAACTACATCTTTGCTGGTGGTCCTGCGCCAAAGTGTCCACCAGGGAGTGCTGCCGTTAAACGAGCTGCTAACCCAACCGAAGGTATGACGTACGAACAATTCAAAGGACGCTATCCCCAAGCCTTTACGGCAACGGAGCAAGGAACTGAGCAGCTGTAGAAATCGTCTTCGGTTTACTAAATGATCCACCGACTCCGTGCTTTCTTGCTCCTTTTCGACGCACTGAGTCTTGTGGTCTGGATTTTTGTACTCATCGAATTCTTCAGCCACCAAACATTTCACGTTCCAACCGCACTTTCCACCATTTACATCACCTTGGTTGCCACGTACGTGGGCGACAAGGAAATGACCAGGTTACGCAAACGCTTCTCTAGCCGAAATATGAAGGGCGAACTCTTCGTCCTCTTATGGTTAGTCACGCTCATCGGCCTAACCTGTTTTACTGCATTTGCTCGCACAGAGTACCACCTTCCCGAGGACCTGCCGATCATCACTGGTACGGTGCTGTGTCTGTACCTCATCACGGAGTACGTGAAGCACGCTCGCCCCGAGAAACAGCGTCCACACAGGTAACTATTGACATTTCCTCAGAATCTTGTATACTTCCTTCGTAAGTTCTCCACGTGTGTCCCTCTTGCCAAAGAGTTCGACAAGTGTGCGAGAATCGGTCGACTTACGTTCTCGTTTTAGAATTATAAGCAACAATGGCAAAGAAACTCTACGTGGGGGGCATCCCCTACAACACGACGGAGGATGGCCTTCGTCAGGCGTTTGAACAAGCCGGCGCTGTGACGTCCGCGACAATCATCACGGACAAAGTCACAGGTCGCTCCCGAGGCTTCGGCTTCGTGGAAATGGCATCTGACGAAGATGCTGCCAAAGCAATTGAGAT
>CAZBMC010000047.1:0-7028 GCA_964493065.1 uncultured Gammaproteobacteria bacterium | reverse complement strand
TATAATGTGTTCATAGTAAACAAAAATAAAGCAATTTTATGCAAATACGAATTACCTATGTTCTTGGAAGCATTGCTCTGCTCTGTGGTGTTTTTTGCTTTTCCCAGAGTGCGCAAGCCGCAGCCAAAATTGTATCAGGTGTTTACGACCAGAACGGAAAGATACTTCGAACGCTCCCCAAAATTTCTGCGGGGTCGAATATTGTCATTGCTGATGTTGCAACTGACGGTGTACCAGAAATTGTCGTTGGCAGTCCTGCTGGCGCACGGCCAAGTTTTTCCTTTCTCCGCCTCAACGGATCAGTTATCAGCACAAAGTATGTTGAGAACGTAAAGGGGATGCCTGCAGTGCACGTGGCAGTCGGGAATGTACTTGGTGATGCTCGCCCAGAAGTTATCGTCGCATTCGGCCAAGGGACAACACCAGAAATTAGGGTGTACGGAGCAGACGGCTTACGACGCGCGGCATTTTTGGCGTACGACAAAGGTTTTCGTGGTGGCGTGTCGGTTGCGGTTGGAGATGTTGATGGCGATGGTCGTGACGAGATCATTGCCGCACCCGGGAAGGGTGGTGGCCCGCATGTCGTCGTGTACCGTGGTGACGGAACTGTAGTAAACCAATTTTTTGCTTACCCCAAATCAGTTCGGAAAGGGTTGAACGTTTCTGTGGCAGACGTTGATGCAGATGGTGCTGCTGAAATAATTACCGCGAGTGCAGACGTGAATGCGTTAGTAAAAATATTTCAACCAACAGGTGCAGTCTACCAATCGTTTACCAGCGCAGGAACACCAACCACGGTTCGCTACGCAGCAAATGAAATACAGCAACAAGAAATTCTCATTGGCACAACGACGGGAAAAGAGGGCCGGGTGATGAGCTTTTCGGTTGACGGTGCTCGGGGTCGGGTAAATTTTTCTCCATTTGGAAAGGCGCAAACGTTTGGCATGAATGTTGCGATGGCAAATCTCGACGCTGATGTTGATATGGAAATTATTGTTGTACCCGGTGCAGCTCCAACCAGTGCTCCAGCATCGAGTACGGGTAAGGCAATTCGTATCGATATCTCTGAACAGAAAATGTATCGGTACCAGGATGGGCAGCTCATTGCCACGCACGTCATTTCCTCCGGCAAGTGGTCTATGCCCACACCCTTGGGGACGTTCCAAGTGCACAACAAAATCCCAACTGCCTACTCAAGCCGGTACGCACTGTACATGGATAACTGGATGGCCATAACCCCTGACGGTGCGTACGGGATTCACTCTCTCCCTTACTGGCGCTTGAAGAACGGTGGCGTGTACTACGAGGGTACAAACCATTTGGGCACGCGAGTTTCCCATGGTTGCGTTCGGCTTTCGCCAAAAGAATCAACGCAGGTGTTCCAGTGGATGACGGTTGGCAGTACCGTCGTTGTGCAAGAGTAGCCTCTTCATTAATTCCAAGCCCGGCTTTACAGCCGGGCTTTTTCTGATACACTGAGATGGCGCACTGGCGCATTTTTAGCACTATGACGACACGCACAAAACTCTGGTCTGCCTTTGGTGGAATACTCCTGCTTACGGCTATTACGGCCCACGTCGCATTGCCGGAAAAGCTTAACGTACAACTTCCGTTTCTCAAGCGGGCTTTTGACCTCCGTCTAGGTCTGGATTTACAGGGAGGCGCATCTTTGGTGTACGAAGCAAATACTGACGCACTTGCTGCAGGAGACCAAGCTGCCGCTTTGGATAGCGCCAGAGATGTTATTGAGCAACGAGTCAATGCTTTTGGAGTTTCTGAACCAGTTGTACAGACCAGCAGAGTTGGAGATAAGTGGCGAATTATCGTGGAGTTAGCAGGTATCAAGGATATTTCACAAGCAATTAAGCTCATTGGTGATACGCCAATTTTGGAATTCCAAGAAGCTGGTAAACCCGCAGAGCCAACAACCGAGGAAAAAGCCGCTGCGGAAAAGGCGAATGCTGAGGTGAAGAAGCAGGCAGAAAAGGTTTTGGCTGAAGCTAAGGCACCAGGAGCTGATTTTGCAAAGTTAGCCGACCAGTACACCCAAGACCCAAGTAATCAGGGAACAGACGGGAAGGGAAAGGGTGGGGATTTGGGTTTTGCAAAACGTGGCGCTTTTGTGACTGCATTTGATACAGCGCTTTTCGACCAGTTGAAGAACGGCGAAATTTCACCAACGCTGGTAAAGACGCAGTACGGTTACCACATTATTAAGCGAATTGAAGATCGAGTCACGAAAGTCGATGGAAAAGATGTACAAGAGGTCCGAGGAAGTCACATTCTCTTCACCACCACAGACCCTGCTGCGCAAGGGAATACTCAATTTGTCGCCACCGGATTGACGGGGAAGCAGCTGAAGCGGGCGGACGTTACTTTCAATCAGTCGACAGGGGAACCAGAAGTAAGTTTAACGTTCAATGATGAAGGCTCGAAACTCTTTGCAGAAATCACCAAACGGAATGTTGGGAAAACGATAGCAATTTTCCTGGATGGACAGATTTTGAGTAACCCCACAGTGAATCAGGAAATTACCGGCGGAAATGCAGTTATTAGTGGAAGTTTCACTTTGAAAGATGCCAAAGATCTGTCCAGACGCCTCAACGCCGGTGCACTCCCTGTTCCAGTGACGTTAGTGAGCCAGCAGACCGTTGGTGCGTCCTTAGGGGCTGATTCTATCCAGCGAAGCTTGTTCGCCGGACTCTTGGGGATCATTGTTGTGGCGCTGTTCATGATTTACTTCTACCGTTTACCCGGCTTGCTGTCTGTCTTTGCGCTCGGGTTGTACACCTTACTCGTACTTGCAATTTTTAAGCTTTGGCCAGTAACGCTGACTCTCGCTGGTATTGCTGGATTCATTTTGACCATTGGTATTGCTGTTGATGCAAATATCCTCATTTTTGAACGTACAAAAGAGGAACTCCGTGCTGGGCATTCCTTAGATAGCGCTATTCATGAGGGCTTTAAACGCGCCTGGCTCTCCATCCGGGATTCAAATGCGTCGAGCATGATAACTGCACTCATTCTGATTTGGTTTGGTTCTAGCCTCATTAAAGGTTTTGCTATTACCCTCCTCATCGGTATCGTCGTGAGCCTCTTTTCAGCCATTACCGTTACCCGCAATCTCCTGCGTTTAGTTATTCAATTTTCATGGGCGCAGAAGCTGTACTGGTACGGGGTCAAGCTTGATTCACCTGAACCGAAATAGAGTATGTATAGGATTGTTGAAAAACGGAATATCTTCTTCGCTCTCTCGCTCATCTTGCTCATCCCTGGTCTCATTGCTTGGGTGGTGTGGGGTTTGCGCCTTGGCATTGATTTTACGGGTGGAACGTTGCTTCGCGGTACGTACGCTTCATCCGTACCAGCAACCTCGGATATTGAAAAAGCAGTTCGTGATGCAGGAATTGGCAGCGTGCATGTTCAGACGAGTGAAGAGCGCGGAGTGATTCTCCGTATGGAGCACATTAGCAATGAGCAACACGACGCGATTGTGGCAGCGTTGGAAAAGCAAGATGCATCGTTTACTGAAGCAAGTTTTGAAACAATTGGGCCAACCATTGGCGCTGAATTGAAAAGAAAAGCGGTTGTGGCAACAATCCTTGTGCTAGCGCTCATTGTTGTCTATGTCACCTGGGCATTCCGAAAAGTATCTGCCGGGCCAGTACCGTCGTGGGTCTACGGTGGGTCCGCTATTGTCGCGCTTGTCCATGACGTTGGTATTGTCGTTGGTGTCTTCGCTATCCTTGGGCACTTTTACAGCGTGGAAGTTGACGCACTCTTCGTCACAGCACTCCTAACCGTCTTAGGCTTTTCTGTCCACGATACAATTGTGGTGTACGACCGAATTCGTGAGCGCGTCCTGAGTTCGGTTGGCAAGCGATTTGAGGAAGTGGTGAACGAGAGTTTGAATCAAACCATGGTTCGATCTATCAACACGTCACTCACAGCAATTTTCATTCTCATAGCCCTAGTGCTCTTTGGTGGCGGTTCTATTCAGTACTTCATCTTAGCGCTACTCATTGGTATCGCCGCAGGTACCTACTCATCCATCTTTGTCGCTGCGTCGCTGCTCGTTGTTTGGAATAATTGGAAGCAGCGAAAGCGGGTGTAGGGAGGTGGAAACCCAGTATAGGTGGGTTATTTGCATTTCATCACAAAAACTTGACATGTTGTAAACAAAGTGATATACTATGCAACGATTAGTAAAATCTATAGTATGGACAACGTGCAAAGCGATCACACAGGTTCCATTCTTGACCGAGTGCTCTCTCAGAAGCAAACCCAGGAAATTGAGCATTTTAACCCGGTTGAGGTGGTTACAACGCTGCTGAAATCTTTACCCACGCGGGAAGAGGACATTTTGCGTCGTCGCCACGCTTTAAATGGTGAGGAAGCACAGACGCTGGAAATGATTGGTGCGCACTACAAAGTCACACGCGAACGTGTTCGGCAAATTGCGACTGGTGCAATAGGCAAGCTCCGGAAACTCCATGGTGTCCATGAATTACTGCAACCAGTGGCTGATGCAATAACCACAGTGCTAGATCAGCATGGTGGCGTGATGCGGGAGGAAATGTTCCTCCAGCAACTCCTTGGGGTAAACGAAACGCACGCCGGGTATCGGGCTTGCACGCTCTTCCTCATGGAATTCTTGCTCATGGAACGTTGTAAGCGTTTCCCAGAAAGTTCGGCATACTGGCCAGCTTGGCAGTCGGTTACTGCCCCTGTCCATTTGGTTGGCGATACAATTACAGAAGCTATCCGCATTTTGGAAGGACGAAAAGTGCCAGTGAAGCTGCAAGAACTGCTTCAAGAAATAAGTGCGACGCCCTTTGCGCAAGAGCACCGTTTCCAGCTAACGGATGAGGCGATTGCAGCGTACATTGACGTGAGCACAGCGTTAGCAAGGAATCCGTACGATGAGTACGGCCTCGTTGCGTGGGGGAGTATCATTCCAAAGCGAATGAATGATAAGATACACTTAGTGTTGCAGAAGGCAAAGAAGCCCTTGCACTTCAACGAGATCACTCGGCTCATCAACGAAGCGAAATTTGACCATCGGACGGCGTACGCACCAACCGTGCACAATGAGCTCATTTTGAATAAAGATTACGTGCTCATCGGCCGAGGCATTTACGCCTTACGCGAATGGGGATTCCAGCCTGGCGTTGTGGCGGATATCTTAACGAATGTACTGCAAAAATCTGGTCACCCTATGCGCCGCGATGAACTTGTCCAAGAAGTGCTCAAGCAACGCGTGGTCAAACGGAACACTATTCACTTAGCCCTCACAAATCGTTCTAAATTTACCAAACTCCCAACCGGCGAGTATACGCTCGCGAACGCACCTTCGGCCTAATACCCAATGGCCCTCATCGACACTACCCTCCTCCTTAATGATTTTCGTGCCTCTGCCGGAAACCCGGTCAGTATGGCGATTTTCATTTTCAACAACGGTGGGTGGATTGCCTTGGTGTGGACAGTACTGATTGGCCTGAAGTACAGCTGGTTTGAGTGGATTACCACCCGGTACGTGATGAAGAACTACGTTGGAAAGTACGTTCTCTTAGCAGTGGATGTACCGAAGAATAGCGAGCAAACCCCAAAAGCTGCTGAACAAATGTTCGCGCACTTCCACGGTATATCAAAAATGCCAATTTTTGCTGAGAAGTGGGGCTTGCCCTTCACGGAATTCTTTTCGTATGGGTTTGTCCCGCCCAATATGTCCGTAGAAATTGCGAGTTTGGGTGGGTACGTCCAATTCTTCGTCCGCTGCCTCATTGTGCAACGAGATATTATTGAATCCGCAATCTACGCGCAGTATCCTGATGCGGAAATCACTGAGGTTGAGGACTACGTTGACTTCATGCCAAAACCCGCAGAATTGGAAAAGCAGAAGGAATGGGACTGCTGGTCTGCACAAATTAACTTCTTGCGTCACAGTGCGTACCCAATTCGGACGTACCCATTCTTTGAGCACAGTATGTCGCAGAAGCTCATCGACCCCATGGGCGCTTTGCTGGAAATAATGAGCCGCATCAGTCCTGATGAGCAGATTTGGATCCAGTGGTGCTTGCAGCAAGAAGACTACGCCTGGCGTGAGAAAGCGCAGAGCATCGTCAATAAGCTGATTGGAAAAAAAGGAAAGCAGCCATCAAGTCCATGGGAAGTTCCACGATTGGTTGGCCAAGGTGTTCGTGAAGCTCTGACTGCTTCAATTGTACCCCCAAATGCGTGGGAAATGCAGAAGCAGAAAAAGGATGATCCGCCTTCGCTCATGCTGCACTTGTCACCAGGAGAACGAGATACGGTGACGCAAATTGAAATGAAGCTTTCAAAAATTGCTTTTAAAGTGAAGGGTAGATTCATCTACTGGGGGAAGGTTACCCCAGGACCAGATGGCCGAAAAGCATTTAACAAAGCAAAAGGCGTGAATGGAGTTGTGGGCGCGCTGAAGCAGTACGCCATTGCAGACAGCAACATCTTCACCTTTAGCAAACTAACGAAGACCAGCGATATTGTACTTCTCAAGCAGTATCGGATGCGAGATCGAAAGCGACGGAATCTCTACAACTACCGCATACGTTCGGTGTGGCGGGGTCGGGAAGCAATTTACATGAACGTTGAGGAAATGGCATCGATTTTCCACTTCCCAACGGTTGACGTGAAGGCTGGCCAAGTGCAGAAGACGGAGACCAAGCGAGGTGGCGCGCCCGTGTACCTGCCAACCGAAACGCCGCAAATTATCCAGAAAATGCGCTCGGCTTCCGTGGCGGCGAAGGCTTCTGCGCCATCTGCGCTCCCAGCTGAGGAGACCTTAACCCCACCCCCAGGAGCAACGCCGAAGAAACCCGAAGTACTGCAGCCCCCAGCACCCCAACCGCAGATTCCAACGAATCTCCCATTCATTGAGTAGCTATGCCTGAGTCCCGACCGGAAATTAACGTCTTTGCTGCCACCAACTACCAGGGTGGGCATCGTCGTTTTGGTATTAAATTAGATGATCGCCGCCGGCACATGTACCT